>DYDK01000030.1 GCA_020717935.1 Desulfocapsa sp. | reverse complement strand
AATGAAACAGAGGGTTCCAAGGCTATTGCTTATCCATGATTGACGAGGTCTGTATTCGTTGAAAATCGGAAACCACAGGCAGGACACACGGTTTTACTGACTCCTTGATCATAGACAGCCTGAACATGGGTGAGGTCATGGTGATCAAGGGCAGTGGTTCGGTGAAAATCCTTGGTCAACACCTCCATGGCCAGTTCGCCGTCTTCTCTTTTAATCTGGAGATAGAGATCTACTCCACAGCATCCCTTACCGCAACTTCCTGACTTTTCACCTGCAATCAAGGAAGGAATGTGCTCTTTGGCTAAAAGTTGCTGCATTTTTTTCATTTCCAGCAAAGGCCCCTTACGGATATTCACAAGATCATCATCCGTTGACAAATCCATACAACGCGGTTCCCTTTGCTTCACCGCTCCCTCTTCACTGGCAATTTTTTCCTGCCCGGAAATTAAAAGTACCGTACAATCAGCGCACATCATAATATCGGCCCGATACTCTTCATCACATTGCGGGCAATAGTTCAACTCGGGATCCCGTTTTCTCCGACCCATTTTTCCTCCTCCGTATTCAAAACTGGTTCAATATGTTACACATACACAGAAATCCTGCACAACTCACAGGTGTAAAATAAGGAGAACATCCCATTCCTTTTTCATAATAAGAGATTATAATATAGGCAACTTAAGCTTATTGCAAAAAAAATCATCGGTCGGAAAAAACAGATGATCGAAAGAGGCCCGACACACATGAATATTTTTCATGTCTTCTGCACAGTGTTTACAGAGATGAAGTTGGAAGAAGAAGGTAAAAATTCAACGATTTAATGGGGTTTCAATCATGAAAACACGAATTTCCTGTCTGGTTGTTTGTGCACTTATCCTATCCCTCTCGCCAACTATCAGCTTGGCTGATCGTTACGGATACGGGAGGTACCCCCGTGTTCACCACCAGGGGCCGGGGCCATCATATTATGGTCACAGAGGATATAACTCTCACCAATATCGCCATGCCCCGTACCCTCCTCCATATTCGTATCGGCCTCATCATTACTCTAACAATGACTGGGTTGCACCAGTGGCTGTATTAGGCACGGCACTGGGGGTCATGGCCCTGTCCCAGTCCTATCAATCCTATAATCCGCCACCACCTCAGCGAATGTGTCAAGATACCTATAATCATGTTGACCAGTATGGCCGTTTTCTCTATACTGAATATGTGGATCGCCCCTGTTATTAACCTATTGTTTCCACATACACCGACAGCTCCTCATTAACAGCATGGGGGCCGTAGAGAAAAATTTCTTTACGGCCCCACCCCTTTTGCCTCCCATGACTCCATCACCCATAAAGCCGCCATCCAACGAGCCTTCCATTCGTTTGGTCATGCTCCCAAAATACACCAATCCTGATGGAGATATTTTTGGTGGAGTCATCCTCTCCATGATCGACGAGGCTGCCGCCGTTGAAGCCCAGCGACAGGCACGGCGCCGTTTCGTGACCGTGGCCATGGACTCTATTCAGTTTCATCAGCCGGTAAAGGTCGGCGATATCGTCAGCCTTTGGTGTCGCACCGAAAAGGTCGGCACCAGCTCCATTCACATCCGCGTGACCGTGTTTGCTAACCCTCGTTGGGACGGCGATGAGCAGAAAGTCACCGAAGCAATGGTGACCTTGGTGGCCATTGATGTCAATCGACACCCCATTCCGATTTTTTAGAAGCCGCTTCATAGAAACAGCCCTGAAGGTGCTGTTTCTATGGGGGTATTGTGCCAGTTATCATACAAAAGGCCGTTAAAAAATAACCATTCTCTTTCCACCTCTTTCTTTACGGCTCCTTAAGCCGTTGACGATACTTGGATGGCAGGGTCATATAAGGGATTATTTGAAGACTTCTCTCCCCACACAACTATCCGCAACCAGACCGCTAATAAGGGTATAAGAGCATGGGTTTAACAAAAAAAACATTCTTATCCTGCTGTTTGCACTTCTCTTTACTGGCAGCATCATCGTCTGGCAAACAGGTCGTCATTCTACACCGCACACGCCCACATATCGCACTGCCGAGATCGTTCGTGGTGACCTTATAGTTTCCATCAATGCCACCGGAACCGTGGAGCCGGAAGAGGTTATTGATGTTGGGGCCCAGGTAGCCGGACAGATCCTCTCCTTTGGTCAAGATGCCACAGGCAAAACCGTGGACTACGGCTCCGAGGTTGAAGCCGGCACGGTGCTGGCCCGAATCGATGATTCCCTCTATCGTGCCGATGTCATTCAGGCCGAGGCCGGTCTGCTGTCCAGCAAGGCCGGACTGCTCAAAGCCCAGGCCGAACTCCATCGGGCCGAACAGGACTGGAAACGGGCCGAGCAGCTTCGACCTACCGAGGCCTTGTCAAAACTCAGCCTTGATAATTATGAGGCCATCTATAAAATTGCCGTCGCTCAGATTTCCGTGAGCGAGGCCGCTATCAAACAGGCCGAGGCCACACTGATGCGAGCTCATCGTAATCTTGGTTACTGCACCATCACCTCACCAGTCAAAGGCATTATCATTGATCGACGAGTCAATACCGGTCAGACTGTAGTGGCAAGCCTCAATGCCCCCAGTCTCTTTCTACTGGCCAAAGATCTCACCCGCATTCAGGTCTGGGTGGCTGTCAACGAGGCAGATATTGGGAAAATCCAGCCCGGACAAGCCGTGTCATTCACTGTCGATGCCTTCCCCGAGGAAGATTTTCAAGGGACAGTGGGGAAAATTCGCCTCAATGCCGCCATGACCCAGAATGTGGTTTCTTACACGGTAGAAATTACCACCGACAACAAAGATGGTCGCCTCCTTCCCTACCTCACGGCCAATGTCCTTTTCCATCTGCAACATTTCAACGCTGTTATGCAGGTGCCTAACGCTGCCCTGCGTTGGAATCCTATCATTGCAACCGAGATGACCAGAAAAAAGGAGGAAATAAAAAAAGAGAGCAAGCCAAGCCCTGAACCGGCTTCAAGCAAAGAAAAGACCACAGGGACGATCTGGATTCTCGATGACAAGCAAGAACCTCGCAAGATTGAGGTTCACATTGGCGCCAGCGACGGAAGCGCCACTGCCATCACCCCCATGACCGAGGATTCGCCTTTGCATGAAGGCATGCAGGTTATCACCGGCACCAATACCCCAACCTCCAGCGCCGGCAAGGAAGAAGGCGGAAATCCCTTCACCCCCAAATTTAACAGCAATAAAAGCAGTGGCAAGGGTGGCGAAAAACGCAACGGTAGACAGTAAGGGATTCGGATAATAGTGACGAGTATTTCGTGGGCAGGGGCTGATTCCCACACAAGGGAAATGGTTTAGGGCCCGTCCCCTGCCCGTAATACCGGACTGAAGCCACAAAATTTACAGTATCGGCTGACACCCCCTCACTCCTTTGTGCTGGTGATTCGTTACAAGTAAGAGCGATTTATGGAACTCATCAAACTGTACGCCATCGAAAAGACCTATCGCATGGGTGATTTCTTCGTGCCAGTGCTTAAAGGTATCAACCTGACCATCAATCAAGGGGAACTGATCGCTCTCACTGGTTCATCCGGATCCGGCAAATCGACCCTCATGAACATCCTTGGCTGTCTGGATCGGCCAAGCGCAGGTGAATACTGGCTGGACGGTGAGGCAATCTCCCGTTGTTCTGCCAACCAACGAGCGACACTTCGCAATCGCAAACTGGGCTTTGTTTTTCAAAGCTTCAACCTGCTGGCCCGCACCAGCGCCCTGGACAATGTCGCCATGCCCCTTGCCTATAGCGCGGAATACCTCAGCGACAAAGAGACCCGAGATCGTGCCGCCGAAATGCTTGGCCGGGTGGGGCTTGCCGACCGATTACACCACCATCCGTCCCAACTTTCCGGCGGACAGCAGCAACGGGTGGCCATTGCTCGGGCCCTGATTAACCGCCCACCCGTCCTCTTTGCCGATGAACCCACCGGCAATCTCGACTCTCACACCAGTCAAGAAGTGCTCGAAATGTTTGAACAACTCAACCATGAAGATGGAATCACTATCATCATGGTCACCCATGACCCCAAGGTGGCCCTCCATACTCGCCGAATCATTGAGATCAATGATGGCATGATCATCAATGACAGCACCAATATGCGCAGCAACAGAAATGACGATATGACAAGCAGACACAATGATCAAATTGACACCATCAAGACCTTGTCCTTCAACACTGCGGCACCCTGAATCATGAAGATTGCCGCATCATTACGAACCGCCATCACTGCCCTGAAGGCCTTACGAAGAAATCCCATGCGGGCCATGCTCACCACCCTTGGCATTGTTATCGGAGTTGCAGCGGTCATCGCCATGATGGAGATTGGGGCTGGCTCGGAATCGGCCCTGCAAAAAACCATTGCCAGCATGGGGGCCAATGTTCTGCTCATTCGCCCGGGAACAGCCTCCAGTGGCGGGGTTTCATTTGGAGCAGGCACCACCACCACCCTCACCCCTGAAGATTCGCAGGCCCTTCTGCGGGAGTGCCCGTCGATTGCCAATGCCACCCCCATGGTTCGTGCCCGAGCCCAGGTGGTCTATGGCAATCGCAACTGGGTTCCCAATGCCATCTACGGCACTACTCCGAACTATCTCTCCATTCAAAATCTGGAAATTCTGACCGAAGGCGAGCCTTTCAACCAAAGGGATGTGCTTAATGGCAACCGCGTCTGCCTCCTTGGCCCCACCCTGGCACGAGAACTCTTTGAAGAAGTATCACCGGTAGGGAAGGAGATTCGTATTAAAAACATTGCCTTCCGGGTCATTGGCGTGTTGGCTCCCAAGGGGGCCAACATGATGGGTTTCGATCAAGACGATGTCATTCTCGCCCCCTGGACGACCATTAAATACAGGGTTTCCGGCACCAGCCTCACAACGACCAACCAAAGTTCCAATTCCACCACCGACTCGGTCAACACCCTGAGTAATCTCTATCCAAGCAGTCAGGCAAGTCTCTATCCAAAAAAATCCAGTGTTCAGCAGGCCGATAATCCCATGCCAGTACGATTTGCCAATATTGACCAGATCATGGCCGTTGCCAGCAATGCCAGCGAAATCACCACCGCCATCAAACAGGCGACCTCTGTTCTTCGTGAACGACATCGTCTTCGCATCGACGAACCAGATGACTTCAACATTCGTGACATGGCCGAGTTGACCAGCACCCTCTCAACCACCACCAGACTGATGACCAATCTCCTGCTCGCCGTGGCTATGATCTCCCTGCTTGTGGGCGGGGTCGGAATCATGAATATCATGCTCGTTTCCGTGACCGAACGCACCCGCGAGATCGGTCTGCGCATGGCAGTTGGGGCCAAAGGCCAGGATATTCTCCATCAATTTCTGGTGGAGGCTGTGGTGCTTTGTCTCGTCGGCGGGGCTATCGGTATTGTCCTTGGTCACGGCGGCGGCCTACTGGTTCGTTTCTTCCTCCAGTGGCCTGTGAAAACTTCCCCCAGTGCCATCACTGCAGCGGTTCTGGTGTCAGCCGGAGTTGGCATTATCTTTGGTTTTTATCCAGCATGGAAGGCATCGCGACTGGACCCCATTGAGGCCCTTCGTTATGAATAAACCACAACACCTTCATATTTTCGTGCTTCTTTCTACCACCCGCGCCCAAGATCATCTCTCGGTACACAATCGTTTATAAGGATAAGGAGTTATCCATTCAGGCATCCATGCAATCAGATAATTCTCACCTCTCCACCAGCCCCAGACAGGGAACCGTTCATCTCGAAAAGAGCGGAACGACCCTTTGTCTGCATTTCACGGGACACTGGACCATTGGTAGCGACTTTCCAGTCTTCACCGACATCAAAGACCTTTTTCCTGAGAGTTTTTGCATCCCCTCGACATGGAACTCCCTGGAGGTAAATACAGAAGCGCTCCAGGACTGGGACTCCAGATTTTTGATCATCTTACGGGATATTCAAGGATATACAACTCTGAAGGGTATCCCTTTTTCCGATACGGGTCTGCCCTCAGGAGTACAACGGCTTTTGATCCTCGCCTCTTCCTCTCCCGACACCAATAAAGTCAGGGAATATACAGATACACCCTCTTTTTTTGCCATTGTGGGCGGGAAGACTCTTCATCTTCTTGAAGATTGCCAAGGCCTGTTCACATTTACCGGCGCCATCACCCTGAGTTACCTGCGCCTCTTTACCGGCAAGGCCCAATTTCTTAAGTCAGATTTTCTCTATTTTCTTGAAGAATGCGGCCCGTCCGCACTGCCTATTGTCTCATTGATTGCTGTTCTCATTGGCGTTATACTTGCCTTTGTAGGAGCGGTACAGTTGCAGTTGTTTGGCGCAGAAATTTATATTGCCAATCTGGTGGCCCTCGGCATGACCCGTGAAATGGGGGCGATGATGGCCGCCATTATCATGGGCGGTCGGACCGGAGCCGCATTTGCCGCCCAGCTTGGCACCATGCAAGTCAATGAAGAGATTGATGCTTTGCAGACTATGGGTATTGATCCGATAGATTTCCTGGTCCTGCCCCGCCTGTCCTCCCTGCTCATTATGATGCCCCTGTTGGCTCTGTGGGCCGACCTGATCGGCATTGCCGGTGGTTTCCTGATGGCCCTCACCCTTGATATAAGTATGGTGGAATACTATAATCAGACCATCAATTCAGTGAACCTTCGCCATTTTGGAGTCGGCCTGTTCAAGGCGGTAATTTTTGGCTATCTGATTGCCTTTTCCGGCTGTCTGCGCGGGATGCAATGCGGCCGCAGTGCCTCAGCGGTGGGCACAGCGGCCACCTCAGCCGTGGTCACCGCCATTGTTTTTATTGTGGTGTCCGATGCGGTCATAACCGTTATTTTTAACATTCTGAAAATATAATGACCACTGCCGCCCTGATAACCGTCACCAACCTGACCATGGCCTACGGCTCTTTTGTTCTTCAGCGAGAATTGAATTTTACGGTTCACCAAGGGGATATTTTTGTGATCATGGGTGATTCAGGATGCGGCAAGTCCACCCTGCTGCGACACATGATCGGTCTGAAAGCGCCGACGGCCGGCAGCGTCCATTTTCACGACACCGACTTCTGGGCCGTCTCGGATCAGGAACGAAACCAGATCATGCGAAGATGTGGCATTCTCTATCAAAGCGGGGCCCTGTTCAGCTCCATGACCCTCGCCGAAAACATTGCCCTGCCCTTGAGCCAGCATACTACCCTGGCAACCGCCGAGATTAATGACATTGTGTCGATGAAACTTGCCTTGGTAGGGCTTGCTGGCTTTGACCATTTTTATCCATCTGAGATCAGTGGCGGAATGAAGAAACGAGCGGGTCTGGCCCGAGCCATTGCCCTGGATCCAGAGATTCTCTTTTTTGATGAACCTTCCGCCGGTCTGGATCCCATCAGTTCGCGACTTCTCGATGAACTGATCCTTGAGCTCCGAGACAGCCTCGGCGCCACCGTTGTGGTTGTCACCCACGAACTGGCCTCTATTTTTGCCATTGGCAGCAACTCAATCTTTCTCGATGCCGACAGCCGCACCATGATTGCCCACGGCCCGCCGCAAACCATGCTCGCAACAACCAGCAGTGCCAAGGTCAAACAATTCCTGACCCGCGGCGGCAGTTTTCACTAGGGAAGCAGCGCTCAACCAGCAGAAAATCACGGGCAAGCCTTCCCATTGCACGAAACAGGACAGAATGATTTCATAAGGATTTCATAAGGATTTCACTCCATGAGCACAAAAGCAAGCCCCACCCGTATCGGTATCTTTGTCATCCTCTCCTTCGCCCTGTTAGTTACCGGCATCGTTGTTTTCGGCGGCGGGAAACTGTTCAGCAAAAAAAACACGGCCATTGTTTATTTCGATGACTCTTTACAGGGTCTTAATGTTGGAGCCCCGGTGGCCTATCGGGGAATCACCATTGGCGAGGTCAAGGAAATCAAGGTCGATGTCAATGCCGACACCTATCAGATCATCGTGCCGGTGCTGATCAGCCTGATGTCGGACAAGATAATCAGAATCGAAGGTACCGGCAAAACGGCCGATAACAACATCAACTCCTTTCTCAAAACCATGTGCCAGCGAGGTCTGCGAGCCACACTCAAATCACAGAGCCTCCTCACCGGCAAGCTCTATATTGATCTGTCCATTCATGAGAACAGCGAAGCTCTTTATCATGACAAGAATGGAGATTATTTAGAGATCCCGACGGTTCCTTCTGAATTGCAGCAGATGAGCAAAGCCATGCAATCATTGAATTTTCAGGAGCTTGCAGTTAAATTTTCCAGCACCATGGATGCCCTGGAAAAAATGAGCACCACTATGGAACAGGCATTAAACTCCGAGACTTCCAAAAAAGAACTCGCCATCCTTTTTGCCAGTTTAGACAAGCTGCACTCCATCCTCGCCACGGTTGACACCAACATGGGCCCAGTTCTGACCAAACTTGATGGCACCTTTGACAAAATTGGCCAACTCTCAGACAGTAGCAAGCAGATGATCGGCCACATTGATGACAAGATTGATCCCCTCTTCATAAGTTTTGAAACCACTGCCCGCGACACCAGTCTGGCCATGCGAGCCTCCGAGGCCTTTGTAGCCGATACTCACCACTCTTTATCAATGGATTCACCCCTTTATTTTCAACTCACCGAAGGAATGAGCGAAATAGGCAAGGCCGCCAAGGCCTTACGAGCCTTCACCGAAGTGCTCGATCGAAACCCGCAGATGCTCTTTTTTGGCAATGAACACCAGTCGGAGGATTCGTCCCAATGAACACAAAAAAAACATCCCAAAAACAGCCCATCAGAGTCACTCTCTTGCTCTTCCTGACCGCCATGGCTTTTCTGGTGACGATTTCTGGCTGTTTCCAAGGAAAACCAGTGCATCGTTACACCTTAACACCGGCAACAGAAGCCATCCGAACAGCCGCGACACCCACTTCCCAATCCGCACCACAACACACGGAACTCATTGTAATCGGACCGGTAAAATTGACAAGCTACCTTGACCAGTCACGGATCATCAAACGGCAAGGAACGACAACAATAAACTCCGCTGCCGATCAACAATGGGCTGGCGAGCTTTCTGAAATGATAAGCAATAGCCTGATTGCCGAGTTGGGTATCCAGCTTCACCCCGTCTCTATCCACGCCTATCCGATGAGCACGCCCCTGACCCACGGAAAAAGGGTCGCCCTCGACATCCTTCGTTTTGAAGGGACAGAATCACACACAGCCACCATCGAGGCCCGCTGGACAATCTTTGACCTTGAAAATAGAGTCATCATCGCCAGTCACTCTACCCTCCTTCATATTCCAGCAACCGATGACAGCTACGAGGCCTTGATCACCGCCCTCAGTACGGGGTTGGCTCAACTGGGGAAAGAGATTGCCGCAAGCTTCCCGTGAACAAAATCAATGGTTCTTCTTCCAGTAAATTCACGAGATCACGAGAGGAGGTGCTACAATGGTTCTTCCAGTAACTGCACGAGATGAGATACTCAAAACCCCTCTGGCAATTTACAAGGCCCTCCCTGGCAGCAACTGCGGTCAATGCGGGGTTCCGTCCTGTATGGCCTTTGCCGCCTCAGTATTCCAAGGGATGAAGGTCATAACCGCTTGCCCTCACTTAGAACAGGCCAGTGCCGAACATTACCGCACCGGAATGGTCGCACGACAGGGCAAAGATGAGGATTATGGGCAATTGATCAAGAATCTGCAAGAGGAGGTCGCAACCCTTGATTTTACGGATATTTCTAATCGGATTGGGATCAGAATCATCGACGGCACACTGGCTGTCCCGTGTCTGGGACGCGACTTTTTCATTGACCAGCACGGCCAGATGAACTCGTCTTGCCATATCAATCACTGGATCCAGGTTCCCCTGCTCCATTATCTCCTCAAATGCCAGGGGGTTGAGCCCAAAAACAACTGGATCCCCTTTGCCACTCTCCCAGGGGCCGGACAATGGGGTCAGTATTTCAACCATCGCTGCGAAAAGGCCCTGCAACAACTGATCGATGCTCATGAGGGACTGATGCTGGAGTTGTTTTTTCTCTTCGGAGCCCAATCACTGACCGCAGATGGTGGCGCCGACCACTCCTTGTCCATCCTGCCCCTGCCCAAGGTTCCTTTTCTCATCAATTACTGGCGTTCCGAAGAAGGCTTTCCTTCACAGCTCAATATCCTCCTCGACCATTCTGCCGCCCAGAATACCACTCCCCACTCCATCACCCTGCTGGCCCGCGGTATTATTGAGATGTTCCGACAACTTATCGTATCCCACAGCCATAATGGCAGATTGTTTTGAGGTGTCTTCATCTGAAAAAAAAAGATGGAGGCCATTCTTTAATGGCCAATTCTTCATCATCAGCAGGGACTGGGTTGCCTCCTTGAATGATGAAGAACAATTCCATTTCTATTTCAAATATTCACTTATTGCATGGATATTCACACCATTTGCCCTTATTTCTATTGGTGTATCACCGATAATTCTTTCTTATGAACCTCTTGCAAAATGAAGATTTTCGTTCAAGATCGAGGCATGCGAAAAATTTTACCGCAGGCATATAGCTGATATTCCGAGGATAAAATTTTGAGCATAACGAAGAGATTGGGCGAAAAGATCATTTTGCAAGAGGCTCTTATAGTTTTGGTTTAGAAATGGCACAATATCTCGATACAATGGGCCTCATGGCCAGTTCGGCATCGCCCCTGCGGGCGATGCCGAACTGCGAGTCACCCTGCTCACCGATCAAGCTCCTTCCGCACAGCCTGGCCTAGCTGCTCGAGGGAATAAGGTTTTTTGACAAAACCTTTGGCGCCCAATGACTGAACGGTGCGGAGGTCATCGCCTTCGGCAAAACCGCTGACAATAATCGCCTTCTGTCCAGGGGCAAAGGCAATAATCTGTTCGTAAGTTTCCCGGCCATTGATTCCGGGCAGCATGATCATATCAAGGATCAGCAGGTCAACCGGATTCTTTTGGAGATACTCCACAGCCTGTTCACCCGAAGAGACTTGTTCCACCTTATACCCAAGTTTTTCCAACATTGAACTGGCCAGATTTCGCAACATTCCTTCGTCATCCACCACCAGCACCTTTTCTCCCCGACCCCAAGGAGACTCCCCGCCCCCATCCCTCGGTGCCGCCTGCTCGACTCCAGGGCCGGTGGACACCGGAAAATAGAGCGAAAAATGAGTTCCGGTTGGATCACTTTGCACGGAAATCGCACCATTATGATCAGCTACACTGTTCCATACCACAGCCAAGCCCAATCCGGTTCCACTGACTCCCATAACTTTCTTGGAATAGAAGGGTTCAAAGATGCGTTCCAGATCTCTCTCGGAAATACCTTGGCCGTTGTCGGAGACCCTGAGCACGACAAAACTTCCGGTACGAATCTTTTTTTGCGCAGCGGTTTGTACATCAACCAGCTCAAAGCAGGTGGAGATGTCAATGCGTCCCGTTCCATCCATAGCCTCCATCGCATTGTTCACCAGATTCATGATACATTTCTTAATATGAATATCAGAACAGAACACCAACGGCAAAGACGGGACAAGGGCTGTCGTACACTCTATATGCGGATATCTGGTCACCATCATCTGATGCTCAGGAGAATGCAGATACTCATTAACCAGGGCATTGAGATCACGCATTTCCTTCTTACTGGCAACACCTCGGGCTACCGTGAGCAGATCAGCCACTACC
The DNA here is from genome assembly GCA_020717935.1 of Desulfocapsa sp. Taxonomy (GTDB): domain Bacteria; phylum Desulfobacterota; class Desulfobulbia; order Desulfobulbales; family Desulfocapsaceae; genus UBA2270. The sequence goes on along the minus strand of DYDK01000030.1, from coordinate 81 downwards.
GCCGCTGCCCGTAATCCTGACTCTTTAACAGCGATTTTCGCATAGTTGCTCCATGTAACAGTGAGGCAATCCCAAAGCGAC
>DYDK01000029.1 GCA_020717935.1 Desulfocapsa sp. | reverse complement strand
GTTAATATTTATATTTTCTAACTCCTCGTTACAATTGTTCGGGAACTCAGGTGATAAAGCACTCGGGGATGACAGCCGAATTGTTATTCCATTTTTAAATCAAGCGTGCACTTTGTCGGCAGTGCTGTGCTGCTCCTTTCCGTACTTTCGCGTACTGTCTCGTCTCTGCTCGCTTGCCTTCGCGTTCCCATCTTGATTGAGAAATGGAATTTCGTGTTGTGAAGAGGATTTATAAAAAGAAAAGTTCAGCTTTTTCCTGGTTCAGAATAAATAAATTTCTGGCCTTTCAGGATATTATCCACTGACAGCATGTTGCCCTTCATGTAAAAAATATTGGGTTTGGTTCCATCCTCTGGCCGGAGTACCCAGACAGTTTCTTCTAATTGATGTACCAATTTGTAAACAATGTTTTCGGGGTCGGTCAGGTTGCCAAAGGTGCGGGCTCCGGTAGGACAGGCCGATGAGCAACCGGTTTGGGTCTCTCCCTTGGAGAGTCGTTCTTCCCAGCAGAAATCGCATTTATCAACAGCATGGCGTTCGGCGCTGAAATATCGGGCATCATAAGGGCAAGCGAGCATGCAGGTTTTGCAGCCGATACATTTTTTGCTCTCCATGCGGACGATGCCGGTGACTGGATCTTTATAGGTGGCCTTGGTAGGACAGGCCCGCACGCAGGGTGCATCGTTGCAGTGGTTACACAGCACCGGAATAAATTCTACCTGTTTGTCTAATTTCCCCTGATATTTCTTGGTCAGAATACGAGTGCGGTAGCCATACTCAGGAACATGGTTGGTCTTGTTGCAGGCATCGACACATTTCTCACAGTCGATGCACAGTGATTGACGAATGACCATGCTGTAATGGGGGTTGTAGGGATATTTTTCCACAAACTCGCCCCCCGAGGCATGGGCAACGCCCAAACCAAACGAGGAAGAGAGAGAGAGAATCTTGCCGCCGGCATAGACACCGGTGATGGCGAGTCCCAATTTCAGAAAATTTCGTCGTTCTTTGACACTGACCGACTCTGTACCCTCGTTTTTCAGTGTATCCAAATTGATCTTATGCAGATTCATAGGTGTGATTCCTTTTGATAATCTTGAGGTAATTTTTCGTGTTGTCTCGATGTTACCAGATTTTGTGATGTCGTTTGGTGGCATCTTCCTCGGTCTCGCCTTCCTTCATGAAATGGATGGCGCCACAACCAGGACAGATATATCCGCCTTCCGGTACGATTTCATGCTTCTCTAACTGATGGCCGTTGAGCATTTTTTCGCCCGCAAAATAGGCAAAGCAGATAAAGGCCAGGCCAAAAAACATGGCCATGATTTCATGGAATGAGGGTCTGTATTTAATCAGATGTAAGGCCTCTTTAACACCCATTGAGTGATATACTGAAACCATTTGACCAGGGATAACGATGTCGTAACGCATAAAGAAAATTCCGACCATCATCAGCCCCGTTCCCCACAAGATCATATTGAAATTATTGCCCTTAGATCGATAGAGAAGGTAGAGAGGCAGCACCATTCCCAGAAACACCTCAAAACACCAGAAATTGATGGCGTAATCGCCAGTCACCAGAGACATAATGACCAGAGATTTGTCATGCGAGACCATGCCGGTCACGATCTTCCAGATGGTGAAGAAGATAATGGTGCAGATCAAAAACAGGGTAACCTGGCAGATGGCTTTCATCGCCCGTTCCATGCATTGATTCATGATCTCGGGGTTGATTTTCCAGGCCAGGGTGGTGACAAACATAATGGCGCAGCCACCGGACATGGCAGCCGAGAAGATAAAATAGATGGGCAGATAGGGGCCATACCAGAACGGGCGGCCATGGAGCATACCAAAAACAGCGCCGAGATTACTATGAGCGGCAATACCGACCACCAGGCCAAAGAAACCCATCAGGCGGGAAAGGCTGTGGTTCTGCTCCAAGAGGAAATAATACTCAATAATCATGAAGACCAGATAGGCACCATACAGGGTTCCCATCCACCACATATTTGAGCTGAGATTAGGGGAAATGACATTGTAAATGGCCATGCGGAATGGATTTTCAATATCAAAGAAAATAATACAAAAACCACCGAGCATAAAGATAATAGACATGAATACTGCCCGTTTGGCGATGGGCATGAAGGCCTCTCCGCCGAAAACATGGCCGATGGAGGAGATAATGCACAAGCCGGTGGAGGTTACAACGCAAAACACATAGGCCGAAATCAGGATGCCCCAGGATAGCTCCCGACTTACACCATACACATGGTGGTAGCCGGTGATCATGCCATGCAGGCCCACTGCCACGCCAGCCAAGGCAAGGAGAGCAAAGAATCCCATGAACATGAGATATCCAGGGCTTGCTTTTTTCAGGGCATCAATGCCATGAAAGCCCCATCTTTTTGAAATGTCAACCATTGTTCCTTTCATCTGTTCACCTTTTTTGAGTAAATGTTAACGGGTACTGCGAGCACATTTGAGCGATTCCACTCGTTGGGATCAATGCTTGCCTTCACCTTGTTTTTTAGATTTCGCCTCGTTGCCGGGGAGGGCATCGTATCCTTTCACGCCAATATGGCAGACGGTACAGCGGGTCAGGTAGCCAAAGGCCTGGGAAGAATCGTGGCAGGTTCCACAGTATTTATTATGGAGTTTTTCCAGGTATTCTCTTTTGTCGCCGTCATTGCCATTGGCCTTGGCATCATTTTCAATGGAACCTATCTTCATTTTGAAGACCTCTTTGTGACAGGATTCACAGGCGACCCCACCCTTTTTGATATGGGTGGTATGGTCAAAAGAGACGGACTTAACAGGAGTATTGAAGACAATGGGTTTTTCCGGAGCAAAGTGACAGGAAGCGCATTGGGTGCTGGTGGCAAAGGCTGTGCTGCCGTCATGACAGGTGCCGCAGAATTTTCCTTCCGCCATGGCGGCCATGTCCATACCGCTGGTAAGAGCGGCGCCGGCTTTCATGGTGAAGATGTCGTCATGACAGGATTCGCAACTGAGGCCGGCATCTTTAGTATGAAATTGATGATCGAAAGTAACTTTGGTGGGTTTGTCCCAAACGATGAGATCCTTGGGACCAGTGGTTTTTCTGGTCTCTTCATCATAGGCGAATTTGCGAGTATCACCCTGGGAGATTGTGGCGCTTTTATCTTCGCTGTTTTCGGCGCTTATTCCTGAATTCGTCAGAAAAATGCCAGTGGCAAAGAAGGTTGCGATGGTGAGGGCGGTGACGGTTGACGCTTTGTTTGTGTTCATTGTTCTACTCTTGCCTCTTGGTAGCTGTTTTTGTTGTTTCTGAAAAAAGAAAAAGAAGCCTTTCTTCAGATTCCGCGGCCTTAAAAAAGAAAAATGAGGTGTCTGGATACATTGCTCTTTAGAGGGCGTTAGAAAAAGAACAAGGCTTTTCTTGCTCTTTTTCTAACGCCCTCTTAGGCGTTAAGCAAAAATAACTTGAACATCTTGCATCTCATCTTCGAGCCATCTTTGGCCGCAGCTCAATCACAAAATCCTCGTCGTAGCTCTGCTACGCCTGCGGTTTTGCTCAATCGCTACGCCCAAATCTGACTCAAATCTGAGCGCAATTTTGTCCAACTTATTTTCGCTTAACGCCTTATGCCCCGCAGGCGCCCCGAAAAAAAGTGTCCTTGGGGGATGCCGTTTATGAAGCTAAAAAATATGATTTTTTACGACGGTTTACTGGTACTTTTTCAAGATATGGGCGATTCTCTCTCCGTCTGAGATGATTTTTTGCATGATTTCTTTCTCCTCATCGCTTCCGTTGCGTTCCTGGCATGAGTCGTAGAGTAATTGGGTATAATTGATGATACCGTTGGAGAGATTGGTTCCCTCATTGATAATGGCGGCAAGGTGCTCATTGTGGAGAAGGTTATGTTTGGAAGATATACTGTCATTTTCTCGACTTCCCTCTCGTTCTTGGTTCTGAGTCGTGGAATGGAGGAGGGGGAGTACCGCCTTCTGATAGAGCGCAATCAACAAAAATGAAATAATACAGATAATACTGCCCAAAGCTCCAATCATAATGGTTTGAAAGCGAACGACCTTGGCCCGCATCTGACTGACGATGATGCGGTCAAAACGAAGGAGATAGTCACCAAGAATACGGGTCTGGCGTTGCAAGTTGAGGCTGTAGGCGACTTTGTCTTCAGCGTTGATGATGTTCTGTGAAGATAGAGCCAGACCCGAGAGATCAACCTTGCCAACCATATCAAGTTTATATTCTGCCGGAATGATAGCGTTTTCTAAAAGTTGAGTGATTGATGAGTTCAGGGTCTTAAGATCTTTGGCGGCAGCCAGGACAGTGTTCCAATTTTGTTCGATCAGGCCAGTGGTGATCTGTTCACGAATGGTGGAAAATTGAAAAATGGCTTCCTCGCTCTGGCTGATGATCTTATTGTATTCGCCGGTGATCTGGTATTGGCGAAAGCCCAGAAACACGACAAAAACCAAGAGCCCCGCAAGCAAGGTAAAGGCCAAGTACCCTGTTTTTTTTAGAGAATACACGCGGCACCCTTTTTAATTTTACTATGAATGCACACTGCTGATGCCGGACATTGTTGGCAGTGACCATCATCAGCAATATCATGTTCTTCGGTTTTTTTCTTGTCGGAGCAGGCAAGGATGATGTCAAACTCTTCATTATCCAAGGTTTCCACCTGGACGAGGATGGTCGCCAGATGCTTTAAGAGGTAAAATTTCTGTTTGAGAATATCAAGGGCATTTTCATAACAGCCGGTAAGCAGGATTTTGATCTCGTGATCGATGGCTCGGGCGGTATCATCCGACATGAAAAGTCGTTGACTTGTTCCGCCTAAGAAACCACTGTCATCAATGCTGAAGGCTTGAGGGCCCATGGCCTCGTTCATGCCCCACTTGCAGATCATGTTGGTGGCGATCTCGGTGGCCTGCATAATATCTCCCTGAGCGCTGGTGGAGCGTTGGTTGAAGGCCAGGGCCTCGGCGGCGCGGCCACCCATGAGGATGGTGATTCGGTTTTTCAGGTATTGATAGGAATAGGCGTGGCGGTCAAAGAGAGTGAGCTGCTGGGTCTGCCCCAAGGCTCGCCCACGGGGGATGATGGTGATTTTGTGCAAGGGGTCAGCCTCGGGCAGAGACTTGGCGATGATGGCATGTCCGGCCTCGTGGTAGGCGAGGATGTCGCGATCCTTGTCGGTCATGATCAACCCCTTTCGTTCGACCCCCATGAGGATGCGATCACGGGCCAGTTCGAAATCGGTCAGATCAACGACCTTTTTATCACTTCGGGCCGCCATCAAAGCTGCTTCATTGACCAGGTTGGCAATTTCGGCACCGGTAAATCCCGGACACATCTGGGCGATATGATCAAGATCAAGATCGGGCGCCATCTTGATACGAGAGCCGTGCAGATGTAAAATTTTCTGACGACCAATGATATCTGGGGGGAGGATATTGACCTGTCGGTCAAAACGACCAGGGCGGCGCAGGGCAGGGTCAAGAATGTCCGGACGGTTGGTGGCGGCAATGACAATGATGTTGTCAGTAGAACCAAATCCATCCATTTCCACCAACAGGGCATTGAGAGTTTGACTTCGTTCATCGCTACCGCTGGCCGATGCCCCACTGTTTCGTTTTCCACCAACGGCATCAATTTCATCAATAAAGACAATGCAGGGCGAATTCTTTTTGGCTTCCTTAAAGAGATCACGAACCCGGGAGGCCCCGACTCCGACAAACATTTCGACAAAATCCGAGCCGCTGAAGCTGTAAAAAGGAACGCCGGCCTCTCCGGCAATGGCTCGGGCCAGCAGGGTTTTCCCGGTTCCGGGGGGCCTTGCAGTAAAACCCCCTTGGGGATTGTTGCTCCAACGAGACTGAATTGTTCAGGTTTTTTAAGAAAAAGGACAATTTCTTTGAGCTCTTCAATAGCCTCGGGGATACCGGCTACATCCTTGAATGTAACTTTTTTGTGCCCATCATTGGGTGCGATGAGTTTATCTGTCGCAAATTTACTGGCCTTTTCTTCCCGCTTCATTTTGTTAAGCGAGAGGACAATGACCAGGATAAGCAAAATGATGTAGAGAAGGGCCAGTCCCTGAAGGACAAGCTCGGAGCGGTCGGTGTGAAAGGTGATGCGGATGTTTTTGTCCTTGAGTTCCTTGATGAGCTCTTCGGGATTAGGGACGGTGGTGACATAGGTAAATCCGGAATTGGCACTTGAGACCTCGCCCCGGTGACTGACCACAACCTTGTTGCCGGTAAATGTCATGTCGGCGACATCATGATTGGCAAGACAATAACGAAACTGACTGTAGGTTCGCTCAGGCAGGCGGTGCTCAATTGACCAGACAAGATAACTGCCGCCGGTAAAAACAGTGAAGATAAAGAAGATAAACAGATTTCGGGCAAGAAGAGCCATGAGATATTTCCTTAGATAAAAAAGATGGTGGATGATTTTTTTTTCAGATTGATAGCAGGAACAAAGGGAATGATGTGTGATTGGAATCAACTGAAAAAATATATCATACAAAAAGCCAGTGGGACAATGTCCCACTGGCTTTTTGCGTTTCTACCGTGTTTTTCTCTGGAAAATCGTGATAAGTGTAATTGTTGAAATCCTTTTCTTTCTTTCACTTAAGGAAACCGGTATTAGGAACCAGAAATAGCGGTAAAAAGACTCTTGACCAAGGCAACCGGGCCGCCGTTAGAGACTAAGGCGCTGGAGAGGCAGATTAAACTCCAGCTCCCGATGCCAACGGCAAAGGCGGCGGTAAGATATGTTCCAAGTTTCTGCAGGCTATCAACCTCGGCTGAGTCATGGGCGTGGGCTTTTTCCTGTTGTCTGCTGATGGCGATGTTTTCCATGGTGTTTTCCTCGTGTGGTTAAATGATGTTTTTTATGTTCGTTGAATTATTGAATATCCTATCTTTACTGATGAAATTCGTTTTGTTGTTTATCCGGTGATAGCCTTGAACAGGTTGCTGACAAGGTCAAGTGGCCCGCCACTGTTGACAACGCCAGCGATCATGGTGGCAACAGCCCAGCAGCCAATAATGCCAGCGGTAATGCCTATGGCGATTATTCCTATCTTGGAGATCTCAGTGCTGGCATTGGCAGCGGCGGAAGAGGTGGTGGCGATATTCATGTCAAGGGTCGTTTTCATGTTTATCTCCAAGAAAGAAGATTGTGGGTTGGCAAACGATGAGTGGCTGGAATGCTTCTTTGCTTTTTATTATGCATTGTGCGTGCCAGAATAATAATATTTTTTTATTTGTACCCTATTTTTATGTAATTTATTGTTTTTTCGTTTTTTTATGGACTGTACCCTTGGCAAGAGGTGGTGCATATTTGTAGCGGTTTTGAGATCGGCTTTACATGTCGTGAAAATGTAGCAATAATGTTGCAAAACTGATTGTTGTTGGAATTGCGTTGCTCTGATGTTGCAAAAGTGTTGCTGATGATTCGAGTGCGTTGGTGATCAATGATTGAGGATTGGGCGTCGTGTTGCGGAAGTGGGTGTATGGGAAGAAAGTAGGCAAAGGTGCTTTATTGATGTGGATGTGCCTTTATCTGTCATTTTTTCGTCTGGCAGGTCTGGAAGCTCCTTTCGTCGGGTTCTTTATATATGGAATATTGTCGTGTATGAAAGACACTTTCTTTCCCTAAACAGCTTCTTTTCAGGACAAGTCTTTTTCATCTGGCAGCATAACGGTCACAAACCATTAAATACCAGCCTGATATCAGTAGCAATGGCAGTTTATCCAGGCCTTGCCCTTGTGGTTTAATTTCAATGGATGCCTCTATTTTCAACAAACGGTACCATTTTGATGTCATCACTAACACTACTCCCTCCTGTTCATTAGCAAAGCCCCATTCGGTTCCTGTTGTATTCATGGATTGCCAATGAAATTTGCCACCTTTGGTGAGTTCCAACCATCCATCACCAAAAAAATTGGAGCGGTAGATTGCCATGGTATCATTTGTTCCGGCTTCCATGATGGCTAAATACGAATTGAGAAGTCCGACTCGATTGAATGTCCAGTTTGTTGTTGTTTGATCAGTATGTGTAAATGAGGCACAGGCAGTCTCGACGGTTTTAAAATATAATTTTCCGATGATATTCTTTTCTGAATGCAATTCGAATCGGCGTTCAAAGCTTGAAGGTTGGATCCAGTTCAGCATATTACCCCGATGAGTGGATAGTTTTTCCATTCCAGTATCGTGATTCGATTAAGAAATGAGGAAAAATGAAGATGTTTCATGTTCGGAATCATCCCCTGATGTCACTGAATTCGATAGCTGATTTCATAATGATATTTCGCCTCTGAGATAACTGACCGCTTGCCCGTCTATCTCAATTTGGCGACCTTCTCGGTGTCTCAACTTATGGACTCGGAAAATACTGATATACCATCTTGCATCCCTGCTTTGGGCTATCTTTGGCTATGTCTCAATCACAGGTAAGCGAGCTTGCGAGACTCCGAAATCTTCGACGAAACACAATTATGCCTGCGGTTTCGGAGTCTCGCAAGCTCGCTTACCTGTTCAATCGACATAGCCAGAGATAACCCAAGTCAGGGTGCAATTCAGGGACATCACTATTATTTCAGACCTCGACAACAGTAAAACTGTCATTTTCTTGATTTGTCGAGACCTGCATCCTATAACTGTTTGGAATTATTGTTTTTAGCAAATAACAACTGCGTGTTTTTGTGCCTGGTGTCCAATTTTGTATGGTGGTAGCCAAAAACTGTAAATATATGAATTTACAGCATCTTACTGTCGCATTATTTCAGAATACAATGTCCAATTACGAGGTCTGTATTTGTGTTCCTTAAAATCTTCTTCATTGATGCCGATTCGTTGCATCTTCCGATAAAGGGTGCTGCGATCGCAGGCCAGTAGGCGAGCGGCCTTGGCCTTGTTGCCTCGGGCTCGTTTGAGGGCATCAATGAGTTCGTCTTTTTCGCTGATATAGGGAGAAGGGCTGGTGGCGGTCCGTGTTGGCTCAGTAAGAGCGCGGGATGTGGATGCAATAGTCTGATCGGATTGTCCCTGGAGTTGATCCTGGTCGGCGGTCTTCGGTTCCTGCGGGATGCGGATTTCCTCGGGGATATGCTCCACTGAAATGGTCTGTCCCTCGCAGAGAACACAGGCTCGTTCGATGACATGGCTGAGTTCCCGGACATTGCCGGGCCAGGGATATCGAACAAGGAGCTGCATGGCCTGGTCGGAGATGCCGTAGATGTTTTTTTTAAGTTGCTCCCGAAAGAGCGAGAGAAAATGATAGGCAAGGATGGGGGTGCCGTTCTCACGATCTCGCAGGGGCGGAAGTTTTATTTCCACCACCTTCAGACGATAATAGAGGTCTTCACGAAAGTTTCCAGCCCGAACTTTGCTCATGAGATTGACATTGGTGGCGGCAATGACCCTTACATCTACTTGTATTGGGTTGTCCTGACCCACCGGTGTAAAGGTCTTTTCTTGCAGGAATCTGAGGAGCCGCAGTTGCATACGGGGAGAGATGTCGCCAATTTCATCAAGAAAGACCGTGCCGTGATTAGCCTGTAAAAGCCGCCCAGGCCGGTCGCGGTCGGCGCCTGTGAAGGCCCCTTTTTTGTGACCAAAAAGTTCACTCTCCAGTAAATCTTCAGAGATGGCGGCACAGTCAACCTTGACCAAAGGCTGGTCTCGTCGAGGGCTCTCAGCGTGCAGAGCCTCGGCGGCCAACTCCTTTCCGGTTCCTGATTCACCGGTAATGAGCACCGCCGTATCGACCTTGCCCACATTTTCAATCAGTTTGTAAATGGCCTGCATCACCGGACTGGCGCCAATGTAGCCGTGAAATTGATTGCGGATGGCAGCATTTGCGGCTGGTTCCGGCAAGGTGATGTCGCGGGCGACAATGACTACGCCGCTGAATTCATCCTGGTTGTCCTGCAGGGGCGAGGCGTTGAGGCTGATGATACGGATATTACCATCTGGTCGATGGCATTCAATCTGATGTTCCCGTACCTCCTTCTGAGTTTTGAGGGCCAGCATGGCATCAAGCAGGCAGGTCTGGCCCATCTCCTGGGGCAGGGCGTTGATGTTGGAGGGGGGATTACCTTCGGTGCAGGCCAGCCAGTTTCTGGCGGTATTGTTGAGTTGAATGATATTCATGTCATTATCAATGGTGATAATCGCATCGCTCACCGAACTAAGAATCGCCTCTAAGTATCGTTTGTATCGTTCGTTTTCCTGGAGGAGCTGTTTTTTTTCCTTTTCCAGATTCCAATGGAGCAGGGCCTGTCGGACAAAGCGAAGCAGTGTCTCTTTGTTGACCGGCTTGGAAATATAATCAAAAGCGCCATATCTGACGGCCTCGGCGGCGGAGTCAAGATTGGGAAAACCGGTGATCATGACCACCGGACATTCGATGCCGGTCTTGCGAATCTTGCGCAGCAGGTCGGTGCCTCGTGCCCCTTCGAGGACAATATCGCTGATGATCAGGTCAAAGTCCTGGGACCCGATGGCGAGCAGAGCCTCGTCAATGGTGGCGGCAGTGGTGATAGGGCCGTAACCCTCACGGGTAAGGAACATCTCAAAGGTGAGACGAATGCTGGCCTCGTCGTCAACGATGAGAATTTTGGCGTTTTTATCTTTTATTTCTTCTGGTGACATGGGAAGGAAACCGTTGTGGCTGGGTGGCGGGGTGGCTGGGAATTTGGATGAGCATTTCCGAGAATTGATGCATAATGGAGTTGACTTTAATCGTTCCTCCATGATCATGGATGATGCCAAAGCTGATGCTGAGTCCGAGGCCGGTTCCCTGTCCGGCTGGTTTGGTGGTGAAAAATGGATCAAAGATGCGGTCGAGAATGCCTTGGGGGATGCCGGTGCCCTGATCTTTGATGCTGGTCTGAACCCATGATTTTCCGTCTTCGCTCCTCACAGTCTGGCAGGTGATGAGGATTTTTTTGTTCTCTGAACTCAATGGGTACCGTTCATTCAAGGCAAAACGGCTGTTGCTGAGGAGATTCAGGATGACCTGCTGTAATTGTCGGAAATTGCCGATGAGGGGGCAGGGGGCAGACGAAAGCTGGGTGCGAATCTGGATCCCATCTTTTTTGAATTGATGCTCGACGAGCGAGAGAGAGGCCGCAATGACCTGTATCATGTCAAGGGGTTCATTTTCTTGCTTGTCTTCACGAGCAAAAGAGAGCAGATTTTTGATGATGAAGGCAATTCGTTCCCCTTCATTGATAATACGGGAGAGCAGTTCGGCCTGGAGCGAGTCTTTTTTGCTGTCGTCAAGGAGAAGTTGGGCAAAATTGATGATACCGGTGATGGGATTGTTGACCTCATGGGCCACACCAGCGGCCAGTTCCCCGATGGCAGCCAGTTGGGCCGTGCGCATGGAATCGACCTTCAGAATTTCATCGGAGGTCAGTTCGCGGGCAATAAGAATAATTTTTCGCACTACGAGATCGCTGTCTTTGACCGGCGAGATGGTAAGCAGGTATTCGCCAAAGAGCCCGGGAAGTCGGGTCTCTTCCACTCGTGGTGAGCAAGTGTGGAGGAAGGATTCCAGCGGACATTGCAGATGAGGAGAGCTGCCGCCGTGGATGATCTTGCAGATGCCCTGACCAAGAATCTGGGCTTTGCTCTTACGGGCGGCGTTGATGGCGGCCAGGTTGACATCAATGATAATGCCTTCTGGCGTGACCACCAGCACCGGATCTTGAATGGCATCGAAAAGTTCATCGCCTCTACTGTTGTGAGCAGATGGGTTTAATGGCGGTGGGGACTCGGTGTGGCAATCACAGCTTTTGGTTGTGGCAAACGGGTGGTCGGTGGGTATGGTTGTGGCCATAATGGTGTGAGTGGTTATATCCGGAAATGGGAGTCCAGACCTCGTAAACAACATGCCAAAAGCGTCATTTTTTTTGGACATTTGTTATT
>DYDK01000028.1 GCA_020717935.1 Desulfocapsa sp. | reverse complement strand
ATTGGGGGTCAAACCTCCTTCCTCGTTACAATAACTCGGGAATTTAGGGTAGATACCGCGCATCTGGCGCAGATAGCCGGCAGCCTCTTCATATGCCTTAGGTTTTACCAAATCGATTTGACCATCAGCCAGCTTTTTCCAGATGGCAAGTGAAATGTCAGGATGGGTGCCGGCCACAGCCACGGCCACCTGTCCCCTTGCCGATTCCCCACGGGATTGTTTTCTGCTGCGTCTGGTAAAGCTGGACAACATCGTCGAATCGTTTTTCAAGAATGGCAATCTCAATGAGGTTGCCTAGGTCGGGAGTCTCCCGACGGGCCTTCTTGTCAGACCTAACGGCGACCTCAGGACTGGGCAAGGGCCATGGCTGTCTGGCGCTGGCCGCATCGGTTATGTCCGGCCGCCGGCCGCTTTCCAGAAAAAAAGGGCTGCGGTACGGACAGCCGGCCAACAACCAACCGTTTCAGCCGCCTTTTCTAATTCCAGATAATGGGCAGGGGATGGATTATTGAAGAAATCCTGGGCCCGGTAGGCGGCAACCAGATCAAATTTATTTTCCTGCTCGGCAAGCTCGCGAAGTTTTTTCTGCAGATTGGCGGCAATGCCGGAGGCATTATCTACCGTTTTTTGAAACCCCTTGACACACCACTCCCTTGCCTTGCCAGAATTGCCGCTCTGCAAATATGTATCGACAAGCTGTTCATAGCATCGACACAAGTCTGCTTCCCTTTCGAGCAGAGGAACAACTTTTTCCCGCTGACCACTTCGTTCAAGGGCCTCAATCAGCCAGTTCATCATCATTTTCCGATGATATCCGCTTGAAAAGTTGTCCGGCTTAGGCGCGGGCATGGTGTTGAGCCTTTCCTGGAGGCTGTCCACAACCTCGGCCCAGTCGTTCCGACCGTATATCTTACCCCGGATGAATTGTTTACAGGAATCGCTGATGGAATACTGGTCTTCAAGAAAGATATCAATCATCCACAGTAATTGTTCCGGCCTGGACTGCGACGAGACCTTTACCGCCTGAAAGACTATCTCCATACAGTCCCCGATCTCACAAGCCGCTTCACCATCGTCATCGGATTGTTCCACCTGCTCGTTGCCCCTTTGCCAGAGATCGCGGCCAAGTTCCACCACAATATCGGCATGTCCTTCTTTCAACAAGGCGGCAAACCGCTCCTTGATATGAGAATAGTCTGGCCGATTTCCCTCGTCTTTCCAGTGATTATTCCAGGCAGGCTCACCGGTCACCGCTGTGATCTCCTTCCGCAGGGCGATGGCAAGCTTATCAATTCTGCCGCTTTGCAGCTGATCGTCTTCCAGGATCTTCCGTTTGACCTCAGGATGACGGGCCGCAAGATCAGTCAACAGCACGATCAGCTCCTCCTTGCTTTTCTTACCCAGGATTCCGGCCACTACCGACTTCTTCGCTCCACCTGATCCTGACGACGCAACCTTGGCAACCATGATCTCCTGGTCATCCAGATCGTCCTCATCCCGAAACTCATCGTCCTCATCGTCCTCATCGGTTTCATCGGTTTCATCAAAAACGGCCAGATACAGGTCTCCCCGTTTATCCACCAGAGGGAGCTTCCGCACTGCTTTTTCCTGTTCCAGAGCGGCCAGGACAACGGCCACGGCATGTTTGCAGGGCCCTAAGTCGTCATACGGACAGGAGCAGAACCAGTCGAGTTCGCCATCTTCATCAGCCTCCACATTGGTGGCGTAATCCTCACTGCCTGCAACCCATGCAATCAGTCCGCCGCTTTCGGTCCTGGCCAAGTCGGAAACATTCTTGATGTAAGTCTTGCCACGACCCATGATGGTACTGCCGGCCCACTGCCGCAGATCCTCCCAGGTCATACTGTATAATAATTCAGGGGGGTAGTCGGTTAGAGTCACCTGAAACAAAATCCCTCTATAAGCTTCTCTTGAGAAGAAGCTAAAGATGAACAAAATAGTACTGATATCAGGATGATATGATCAGAACACTTATTGCGATTTTGTTGAAATGTTGTCTGGTAACGCAGTTTTCGCAATAAGGTGACTCTAACCGACTACCCCCCTATAATTCATTCATCGAATGCATCCGGCCTCCATAAAAGAATTCATTTTTCTACGCAACACGATTTACTCTCAGGGGGATATCTGTGTAAATTGGCTGACAAATTCGAGATAACTGCTGCCGCCAATGGTTCTTCTCTGAATGGCCCTGTACACGGCGGCCAACACCTTGACCAGCTTTTCGGCAGGGACAGCCTTCAATTCTTTACTGATAGTCTGGAAAGACAACTGGTCCTTTGACGCTATGGCCAGTTCCGTAATTGGTTGCTTTTCATCCTTGAAATGATATTTGTCAATCGTCTCTTCCACAAGTCGGGCCACAGTCCTGTCATTGACATTTACACTATCGGCTGCCCATACCATGCAGAGAAGTGTCTCGATATTTTGGGCAATTCCTTCAAGTTCTGGGGTGTTCGCCATCTCCTCGGTGCTGAAATAGGGCACACTCCGGTAGTTCCGACTGGCCGAAACGGGACTGATAAAAGAACAGCCTTCGCACTTTTCCGGTTCACGAGTCTCACCGCAACAGAGGCTGCAGATAAACGACCCGGTATTTTTGCATTTCCTTTTCCCTTTCCGGGAATCACATACTGTACATTTTGCCATGTTGATTGATTCACTCTGTTTGTTACAATGTCGTTACCGTTTCATTATGAAAATAAAAAGACAACCCATTTTTCAGACAAGATCCGTTTCATTGAGGTTGGTGTAGAGACCTTAAGCGACCTCTCCACCGGCCCCTCAAACCCAAGGATTTCACCATTCTGAATTCTCAATAGACTGATATTATACATACATTTACAATTGCCCCACAACTTTTACCAGATCATCAATCCGAAACGCGCCTTCAATCGGATTACTCTCAAACACCATGAAATTTTCTGCTGGAGTCCGCCGCTGTGTTCCGTGACATCACCTCGTCGTCTGATCACCTCCATTTTTTGAAAGTTTGAATATTCTCCACCCCTGCGCAGATGATCCCTCACCTTCCTTACCAAAAATACACAGAAATAACCATGCTGCGGTATCTGCTGACACCGCCACGAGGCTACTTTGCGCAGCGCCTTTTCTCTTCTCTATAAATGTTTCTGATTGTATTGGCCCTTTTACCTTTTGAGTATCAACCGCTTGTCTGCTATAATCCCTTCGTATGAGCCCTCTTGCAGGTAAGCGAGTATATGAGACCCCGCAACGATCTTTTTGGATAAAGCCGCTGTAAAAAAGAACATGGCCATTGAAATGCCCGGAGCGGCAAGGAGCCGTAACGAAATAGATATAAACGGCTTTGTTCTTTCGTAACGGCTCCTGAAGACTATCGGGACACAAACCCTCTGCCATTGTCGCCCCCCCTTTCATGAAAAAAACCACCCGCTTTTCAGTTCGTTGCCACAACCCTGGGATCGAATCTTCCCTCACATTGCCACGGTGCTGGTGTGGGGAATGCTGTTCGGTTTGATTTGGCTGCTTCGTTCCTTCTTTCTCCTGCTCTTTCTCTCGTTTGTTTTTTCAATCATCCAGGCAAACGGGGTAGCACGATTAGAAAAATACATCAATAATCGGCATCTCCGGGTAACCGTGGTCGCCATCCTGTTCCTGACCATTCTCAGTATGGCAGGGGTGTTTCTTATCCCCAAGGTCAAGGTGCAGACCACGCTCTTCATGAACCAGTTTACCTCCTACCTCGACCGGGTTGACGAGGAACTTCTCAAGCTGAGCGTCAAGTATCCCCTGCTCTCCAGAATTCTCCCCGAACTCATGATCGAAGAGCCGGAAAAAGAGACCTTGGCGGAGGAACAAAAGGAACTGAAGCATTCACCAACCCGGGCAATGCTCGAAAGGCTGCTGAAGGTCGGCGATGAATCCGGCGGCAGCCAGAATATCAACCACCTCCTCGGGACATTGGGCAATATCGGCGGGAAAATCGCCACAGCGACCTCCACCTTTCTCCTGTCGCTGCTTTTCTCTTTTCTCATCGTCCTCGATCTACCGCAACTTGCGGCAAGTGTCAGAGAGCTGGAAAACACCAAGCTGCGTTTTGTCTACCTGAGTGTCGCCGACGATATCCATGAATTTTCGAATGTCCTTGGCAGGGCGCTTGAGGCCCAGCTCGTTGTCGCCATTATCAACAGTTTCCTGACCGCCATAGGCATATCTCTCCTCGGGATTGGCCAGCATGTAGCCTTTCTGTCGGTCATCGTTTTTTTCTTCAGTTTTATTCCGGTCATTGGTGTTTTTATCAGTTCCATACCGATCTGCCTGATCGCCCTTCAGGCCTCCGGGGTTTCAACGATGCTTCTGGCGGTTCTCCTCATCACCGTCATTCACCTGATCGAGGGATACATCCTCAATCCAAGAATCTACGGTTCATACATGCGGATCAATCCGGTCATCGTGCTCATCATCCTGACCGTCGGCGGCAAGCTCTTCGGTTTCTGGGGATTGCTTCTGGGGGTTCCGGTCTGCACCTACCTTTTCGGTCACGCCATACGGATCAGAGACCAAGGATAAACTGCCGGGCGGATGATGGCGCTGCGGATGAAGCGTGATGAACACCGGACACATGATACCAGCCGCTACCCGTCTCAGGAGAACAGGTGAGCATGCTATCCGTCGTTTTCTGGAGGTAAAGTTCACGCTCAAAGTCAATGAGTAATTCCATTTCTTCTAAGTCAAAACTATAATTTTACAGAAAGGGCTATTGGTGATACGCCAATAGCAATAAGGATAAATTGCATGAGTATTTATGCAATAAGTGAATTCTTGAAATAGAAATAGAGTAAAAGAGTTCGGAGGCGGCCACCGACAGGCTCTCTTCCCTGGATTGAGGAGCGTAGCTGTCACTGCAGGAATGTTTTCAAAACTTCCTTCTCGAATGAGTCGAAGGCGGGAGCGCTGTCACTGTCGGACCGGTTGTTGAGCGGGGCGCTCGGCTTCTGATATGTAATCAACTGATTCCCGACGGGCCCGGATAGTGTTCGCGTCCACAGGTTGTAACTGGGGCGCCAGAGAATGCTCACCTTCGTTGTCGTCCCAGCGTCTGCGGCCCAGGTCGCTAATGTGCGATGTCCGTTTGTTCCTGGCGCGGAAGAGTTGGACTCGTATTTTCCAAGAAGATGTGTATCCTGATAAACAAATCCGCCATCGTTGCTCATCACTTGAGCATCCCCGTTATGGTATAAGCGATGAGCCTCCAGTCGAGTAGATGTAAAATTGTAAGCCAATCCGCTCTTCAACTTTGTTGTAATCGAAGAAGGAGGTAAATTGGTGCCGACCATTTCCGATCGTCGAAAATAGATATCTGCGCCATTATCTATTTGTCCTGCGATCACAGAAACGGTTTCCAGCCACATTGGTTCCGTCCAGTTATCTTCGAGCATGGGTATTACAATGATCTTCGTGACGCTGTTACGCACAGCGCTGATGTGGGTGTTCACCTGCTGCGCTCGTGATTTCAGCACATTCAATGTGTTTGACCAGGAGATATTCAGTTCCGGCTCGTCACGCCAGGAGAGAAAAATCGTCTCCACTTTACTGACATTGGGGATGGTCAACATCGTTCCCACATTGTTAAACGGGTTCGCGGCATTGAAAAAGGGCATGAATGCGAATTCAAATTCCCCTATCCCGCTCGCCATGACTGCGGCGGCACAATTACTGGCGCTGGCGCTTGACCATTTGCTCAAACCAACTGCTTGAAAACCTTTGCGTTCTGCGGCAAAACCACTGGTGCAGAACAGTATTCCAAGGACAGCAAGCATCGCGTAGTGAACGAATTTCATGGCAGTTTTTCTCATAGGTCTGTTTTGACGGTGTGTGTATTATCCGGCAGGGGCATGATCTTATGCGATGTCATTTCGTTTCTCAATTAAGCGTGCCCTTTGTCGGTTGCGCTGCTCCTCGCCGTACCGCTTGTACTGTCTCGTCGTTGCTCGCTTGCCTTCCCGTTCACACCTTGATTGAGAAATGAAATAAGTCCTCTGTACGAATTTCAGGAAGAAGGCAATCTGTGTCATCTTTAATATCTTCAGCCTTCTGCCCTGAGCCTTTCTACATCCCCACCAGCGGCAGGTACTGCGGATTCCAGCGCATCTTGCTGATGAGCTGTTTCATCCGCACCTCATCCTGGTTATGCTGGAAGGTGGCATAGACACAGGGGCGATCAACCCCTTCCGCCACTGCCGTCATGCCCACGGCCAGAGCCACTTTGGCGCTTACAGCCTTGAGTGTGGCCACGGCTGGCACCAGCATTCCCTCTTCCCGTTCCGCCCGACTGACACACTCGGAGACGGCGTGCGCCGCCGCAGTGAAAAAGCGGGGCCGGACTTCTCGCGCGCCGGAGGCCAGAACCCCCAAACCCATGCCCGGAAAGACAAAGACATTGTTGCATTGGCCCGTTCGCCGTGACTTCCCGGCTACTGTCACCGGAGCAAAAGGACTGCCGGTGGCTACCAGCGCCTGGCCATCGGTCCAGGCGTAAATATCGGCGGGCACGGCCTCGGCCATGACCGTAGGGTTGGAAAGGGGCATGATAACCGGCCGGTCGGTATTGGCGGACATTTCGTGCACGACTTCCCGGGTAAAGCAACCGCCCTGACCGGAGGTGCCGATTAAGACCGTAACTCCGGCATGGCGTATGACTTTTGCCAAGGTCTGATTTTTCTGGTCTTGCAGCCAGGGGAAGGTGTTTTTATCCTTGGCAAACTTGTGTTTATACGGCTCAATATTCCGATCACTGGTCACGACTCCGCGCGAATCGAGGGTAAAAATTCTCGCTCGGGCCTCTGCCTCATCCATCCCCTCATCAAGGAGCGCAGCCTCAATCTGGTCGGCCACCCCAATGCCGCCGGCTCCGGCTCCGTGGATGAGAAAGACCTGCTCGGTGAGCCTGCTTTTCTTGATCTTCATGGCAGTCAGAATGGCGGCCAGCGTTATCGCTCCCGTCCCTTGAATATCGTCATTAAAGGAAATGAGATCATGAAGATAGGTATCACGGATGGCAAAGGCGTTTTGTTTTGAAAAATCCTCCCACTGGCAGAGGGCGTTGGGGAAGACATTGCGGAAGGCGCGGGCAAAGCGGCGGATAAAATCCAGATATTCATCCCCTTTCAGGCGATGATGCCGCCATCCCAGATAATCGGGATCGCTCAGCAGGGTCTCGTTGTCCGTTCCCACATCGAGAGAAATGGGCAGGCAGTGCCAGGGGGCAATCCCGGCCCCTTGCGTGTAGAGCATCAGTTTGCCCAGGCAGATGGCAATGCCGCCCGCTCCCTGATCGCCAATCCCTAAGATGCCCTGGTTATCCGTCACCACCGCCACCCGAATGTCGCGGTGCAGGTAGCGTCTGAGCACATCCTCGGCCCGATCAATGTTTTCGGGGAAGAAATGGAGGCCGTTGGCCTGCCGGAACATGGAGGAATACTGCTGGACGGCCAGTCCCACCGTCGGGGTATAGATAATCCCCATCAGCCGCTCAATATCGCTTTTAATCAGGGCATGGGCCAGGGTCACATTGCGGTCAAACAGGGAGCGGATATAGGTGAATTTCTCGATGGGATCTGCCTTGCCATTGACCTTGGCCATGGAGTTTTCCACCTGATGCTCCAGAGTCCGCACCGTTGGCGGCAAAGCCGCCTCAAGCCCCAATCGTTTTCGTTCCGCATTGGTAAAGGCCGTTCCCTTGTTGACAAAAGGGATGGAGCTGACAATGGCGCCGCTGGCATAGACCATAATCTCTCGGGTATTGCCATATTCATCGTACTTGAATCCGTAATGATTTTCAGACATTGCACATTCTCCTCGTCCTTGATTTTCTTAAAGAAATAACCGTCGTTTCCTTCGGTTGCCTGAGTCAAGCAGCTTGCAGATTTATTGATGAACAACGGCGGGGCCATGACCGGGAAGGACGCTCAAGAAAATAATGTATCCTGCCCCTGCCATTGAAAACAGCAGCAATAACAGCAGGAAAAAAGGAACTGTTTTCCGGAAATTCCACCAACGGTTTTGGTGCGTGGCGTGACCCTTCTTTTTGACCCTGTTTTTCTTTTCTCTTATGCTTTCCATGCTTTCCACGGGGCAAATTTTCGTAATCTGGTGGAAAGCGGTGCAAGATACCTTGTTGTAAAGACGGCCCAAGGGGCGCTGATGACTTCGGGGATGAGGGGCTGTTCATTGGCAGCCTGACGAACAAGAAAAATGGTCAGGCCAAGGAAGAGGGCATTGGGAAACCACATGGCAACGAACACCGGCAGGCTGCTCTTTTCGGCGACATTTTTCCCAATCGTAAAGAGCACATAATAAAAAATAAAGAAGCCAAGCCCCACGGGGATGCCAATGGCGCTTTTTCCGGCTCGTGCCTGGAGCCCCAGAGGCAGGCCCAGCAGACTGAGGATGAAGCAGCCCATTGGCAGGACTAGTCGTTTATGGTAATGAACTAATTTTTCACGACCCCAGCCAGTTTCACGACCATATTGGGTTGCCATAGTTTGTAACTGGCTCATGGTCATGGAGCTACTGGATTGGTGGGCGATGTCCTTGCTGGCATCAATGCCAGGGATTCGTAGGGGAATATTGATCTGATAGCGATCGAAGGTGACAGTCTGGGTGTACGAGTCATCAGGACGGTTGAGGCTGCCATTTTCGAGGATGATGGTTACCTGCATTTTTTGGGTATCGCCAAGCATGGAACCAGATTTGGCCATGGTAATAGATGGCACCTTTTGACCACGCATGTCCGAAACCCACACATTTTCCCATTTGCCCGTGGTTTTATCAATGGACTCTACATGCACCACCACATCGCCCAGAGCCTCGGTGAAAGTGTTCTCCTTAATTCCTTTGTCGATTTTTTCTTTTGCTAACTGGAACATGAGCTGTTTCATGGCCATCTCTCCGGTGGGGATGAGCTGGATCGAGAAATAGCCGGTAAGAAGGGCGATGGTCAGAGAAACAAGAATAACTGGAGGCAAAAGGTTATAAATGCTGATGCCATTGGCCTTGAGGGCGAGAATTTCAGTGTCGCTGGAGAGTCGGCCAAAGGCAATAATCATCCCCATCATGGCAGCCATGGGCATGGAATAAAGAAACATATTAGGAAAGAGATAGGAAAAAAGACGAACAAAATCGGCAAACCCGATATTGAGTTCAAGGACAATGTTCAAAAAAGGGATCAGCTTGACCAGAAAAAAGACCGAGTTCATGATGAGAAAACTGGCAAAAAAAGGACCCAGAATCTCGGTGGCCGTGTAGCTGTAAAGCAAGAAGGGAAGGGGGGGGAGGAGGGTGGCAGAACGATTCATTATTATGGGGTCTTGGGAGTGTTTTGTCAGGGGGGTGAACTCTCCACCATGGAGAGACAGGGGGCGGAGTCTGATCTCTTTCTGTGATTTTCGTCTCCGGCACATGGGCGTGCATGGGAACGAGATGCAACAAAATTCTGTCCCCTGTCTCTTCTATATATTCTCTCTTGTCTTATGAAACTCGATGGCGGGCCATTTTTCCATAAAAAAATTCAGCATCCACTCATTCTGGGCCAGATAAGTCAGAAAGCCTTCTGCGTCTCGGGCCAGTGCCCCCTGATTTTTTCGCTCGAATTCGGCCATTTTTTTACTGTCGTTGCAGGTTACCCAACGGGCGGCCTGATAGTTGATCGGTTCATACACCGCGTCCACACCATATTCGTTTTTGAGTCTGGCCATCGTGACTTCAAACTGCAAGACTCCCACCGCCCCCATGATGTAGTCCGCCCCGATGAGTGGCCTGAAGACCTGAACAGCACCTTCTTCCGCCAGTTGAATCAGGCCTTTTTGGAGCTGCTTCATCTTGAGGGGATTCTTCAGGAGAACCCGTCGGAAGTGTTCCGGGGCAAAGTTGGGGATGCCGGTGAATTTGAGCGTTTCTTTGGGGGTAAAGGTGTCGCCGATCTTGATGGTACCGTGGTTGTGCAGGCCGATAATGTCGCCGGGCCAGGCCTCTTCGACATTGGCCCGATCCTGGGCCATGAAGATGGTGGCGTTGGCCAGGGTGATATCCTTGTCCAGGCGGTGATGGCGCACCTTCATCCCGCGGGTGAATTTACCGGAGCAGATTCGAAAAAAGGCAATGCGGTCGCGATGGGCCGGATTCATGTTGGCCTGAATTTTGAACACGAAACCGGAGAAATCCTCTTCTGTGGGATCGACGGTGCGGGTGAGCGCTACCCGTGGTCTGGGCGGCGGGGCCATCTCCACAAAGGCATCAAGGAGCTCCTGGACGCCAAAATTGTTGATGGCGCTGCCAAAGAAGACCGGGGTCTGGTTAGCCTTCATGAAGTGCTCATAGTCAAAGGGATCCGCAGCTCCGGCCAGGAGTTCAAGGTCGGTGCGCAGCTCATCGGCCTGGTATTTCCCCACCAGTTGATCGAGGCGGGGATCATCTAAAGATTCGATGGTAATCCCTTGCTGACAGCGGGTTTCCTGCCCAGGAGTAAAGAGATGGAGCTGCTTGCGGTAGAGATTGTAAACGCCCTTGAATGACTTGCCCATGCCAATTGGCCAGGACAGAGGCGCACATTCGATCTGCAATTTTTCTTCAATCTCGGCCAGGATTTCCAGGGGCGACATGCCTTCCCGATCCAGTTTGTTGATAAAGGTAATCAGCGGGGTGTTGCGCATCCGGCATACTTCCATCAGCTTTTCGGTCTGGGATTCAACGCCTTTGGCGTTATCAATAACCATGATCGCTGAGTCAACAGCGGTCAGCACCCGATAGGTGTCTTCAGAAAAGTCCTGGTGTCCAGGGGTATCAAGGAGATTGATCTCGTAATCACGATAGGTAAATTTCATTACCGAGGTGGTGACTGAAATTCCGCGTTCCTGCTCGATGGCCATCCAGTCGCTGGTGGCGTGTCGGGCTACTTTGCGGGATTTGACGGCTCCAGCGAGATTGATGGCCCCGCCAAAAAGGAGGAGTTTTTCGGTAAGGGTGGTCTTGCCGGCATCGGGATGACTGATGATGCCAAAGGTTCGTCGTTTGGCTACTTCCTGTTCAAGCTGTCTGCTCATAATGATATAGATGGTGCTTGTTTGTGGTTGTCTGTATTGAGTCTAAGTCTGTTTGTGGCTCGATGCTGGGGGCTTCGTAGTCCGTCCGGTATCGCCAGGGGGGCTCCCAAGGGTGATGAGTTTCCCCTGCTCGGTAAATCTGATCTTGACCCACACTTAACACCAGGGTATTTCTTAATGCGGTTTCCGCTTTTGGTTAAGTATCTAAAATTATTAAATATCGAATATCGAACAAGGAGCCGCAGAATGATGAAGTTTTCACTTCGACATTCGATATTCTATATTCGACATTCTACGGTTCATAAAAGTTCCTATGAAACAGGATGGTTACCATGCCCCCCTGTGTCAAGTGTGGATCAAGATCAGTCGGTAAATGGAGATGGGGGGAGATGCTGGGGGCTTACGATTCCCGTTCGCTGGAGCTGCCATTGATAAGGCTGATCTGATCGTTGAGGGTCCAGAAGTCGTAGATATAGCCGAACAGAAAAATGGCGCCCGTTAAAAAATAGAGAATGGCGGAAAACCATTTCCCCATGTACAGGCGATGGATGCCAAAAAGTCCCAGAAAGGTCAGGAGTATCCATGACAGATTGTAGTCAATGGGCCCGTCATGAAAACGAATATCCGCATCGCGGTTCATGGTGGGGATGAGAAACAGGTCAATGAGCCAGCCGATACCGAGCAGTCCCAGGGTGAAAAAATAAAGGGTTCCGGAAATTGGCCGGCCATAGTAAAAGCGATGGGCTCCGATAAAGCCAAAGATCCATAAAAGATAGCCCATGAGTGGGGTATGGGTCAATGTCATTAACTTAAAGAGTCGGCTTGTACATATGACTAAATTTCCGTTG
>DYDK01000027.1 GCA_020717935.1 Desulfocapsa sp. | reverse complement strand
TAACAAATGTCCAAAAAAAATGACGCTTTTGGCATGTTGTTTACGAGGTCTGTAGATCACCAGAATGGTGAGTAGCAGAAGCATGGTCAGACCTTTGGTGGACTGTTTGAAGACCTGGGCCGTCCCCTGAAAACTGGTGCTGATGACATCGGGCAGCTCCACCGCCGCCTGCTCGATGGCGCTTAAGGCCTCACCCAAGGGGACGCCGGGCTTGAGATTAAACGACAGCGTCACGGCAGTGATCTGCCCCAGATGATTGACCGACAAAGGTCCCAGTCCGGACTGCAGCTTTCCGAGGGAAGACAGGGGCACCATCTGGCCCACCGCCGAACGCACAAAGAGCGCACCCAGGGCGTCCTGATCGCGCTGGTACTGGGGATCAAGCTCCATCACCACCTTGAACTGGTTGGTGGGAGAATAAATGGTGGAGACCTGCCGGGCCCCATAGGCCAGATAGAGGGTATCTTCAATCTGATGGGCGGTGACTCCAAGGCTGGCCGCTCGGTCACGGTCGATCTCCAGGGTTAGTTGCGGATTTTTGATTTGCAGGTCACTGGTCACATCCTGAAGCATGGGCAGTTTGCGGATCAGCATTTCGAAGGCAGTGGCGCGGGAATATAGCTCTTCGGTGTCCGGGCTCTGGAGCACAAACTGATACTGTGCCTTGGAGGAGGTGGTATCCAGCTGGATGGGCGGTGGATTCTGCAGAAACAGACTTATGCCCGGCACGCTCATCAGTTTGGGCCGCAGCTTCTGAATGATCTGGTCTGCATTCAACTCCCGTTCGTGACGGGGTTTAAGCCGCATAAACATGAACCCGCTGTTGGATCCGACCCGGGAGCCCGTGGCCCCCACCGATGCCATGAAGGCCTCGATATCGGGTTCCCGCAGAACGATCTCAATCAATTGCTGTTTTTAGCGTTTCATCTCTTCAAAGGAAACCCCCTGCGCCCCCTCAGACATCCCGCGAATGGCGCCGATATCATCGGAAGGTAGCAGCCCCAGAGGCATCCGGGTAAAGAGCCAGACCGCAAAAAAAGTACTGATCACGGTAAAGAGCAAGGTGGCGCGACGGTGGTTCAGCACCCAGGACAGCGAGTTCTCATAGAGATGCAGCCACCCGTTAAAAAAGCCCTCCATCATCTCATACAGGCGACCATGGCGCTCGGCCTTCGGGGAGCGGAGAAAGCGGCTGCAGAGCATGGGAGTCAGGGTCAGAGAGACGATCCCTGAAATAAGAATGGCAACGGTAATGGTGACGGCGAACTCATGGAGCATCCGCCCCAGCATTCCGGCCATAAACAGCACCGGGATAAAAACGGCCACCAGTGATACCGTCATGGAGACAATGGTAAAACCGATTTCACGGGCCCCACGCAAGGAGGCGGCCCGGGGAGACTCCCCCTGTTCCATGTGTCGGACAATGTTTTCCAGCATGACTATGGCGTCATCCACCACAAAACCGACCGACAAGGTCAGGGCCATGAGGGTGATGTTGTTGATGGAAAACCCGAAGGCATACATGGCGGCAAAGGTGCCGATGAGGGAGATGGGCAGGGCCAGCGCCGGAATGATTGTGGCGGAGAGCTTGCGGAGAAAAAGGAAGATAACCAGAATAACCAGGGCAATGGTCAACAGCAGGGTAAATTTGACATCGGCCATCGACTCACGAATGGTCTGGGACCGATCAAAAAGGACATGGAGATCCACCGCACCGGGCAGCTGGATGCGAAAGGCCGGGATCTGAGCCCGTATGCGGTCCACCACCTCAATGGTATTGGTGCCGGGCTGGCGTTCAATGGCCATGACGATGGCCCGGGTGGAAGTCCCCTTGCTGTTATACCAGGCGGCGACCTTGTCGTTTTCCACACTGTCGGAGACCGTGGCTATCTCAGACAGGCGCACCGGAGCATTGCCGCGTCAGGCTACCACCATGGAGCGAAAGGCCTCTGCGTCATAGAGCTGGCCGCTGACCAGCAGGGTCAGGCTCTGTTTCTTCCCCTGCAGCCCGCCGGTGGGGAGATTGACATTCCATTTACTGATCGCGGCCGCCACCTCCTCCAGCCCGATGCCGCGGCTGGTCAGGGCCTGCGGATTGACCTGCACCCGCACCGCAAACTTTTGCGAACCAAAGACCGACACCTGCGCTACCCCGTTGATCATAGAGATTCGCGGAGAGATGACCGAATCGGCCAGCTCATTGATCTCGGACAAGGGCTTGGTCTGGGAACTCAGGGCAAGATAGAGCACCGGTGAGTCCGCTGGGTTGACTTTCTTGTAGGATGGTGGGGTGGGCATATCATCCGGCAACTGGCGGGCGGCCTTGGAGATCGCAGCCTGCACATCTTGGGCGGCGGCGTCTATATCCTTTTCCAGCGCAAATTTAACCCATATTTAACAGCTTTTTTTGCAACATATTGATATTATTCGATAAAATATTTTCATGGCACTACATTTGATGTTTTGGCATGATTTTTATCATAATCAATTCAAATAGTTGTGGCTCATGGCACTACAACTGTTAAATGTGGGTTAAGGACGATGTTGGAGGCTCCCTGACCATTTGTTGAACTCATGGAATCAAGCCCGGCAATGGTGGAGAACTGTCTCTCCAGCGGCGTAGCCACCGCTGTGGCCATGGTCTCGGGGCTGGCTCCCGGCAAAGAAGATGACACCTGGATGGTGGGAAAATCGATGGCCGGCAGATCATTCACCGGCAACAGACGATAGGCGAACAGGCCAAAGACTACCACCGCCAGCATGACCAGACTGGTCATTACCGGCCGCTTGATAAAGAGCTCGGAGAAGTTCATTGCTTTGTGCCTGGAAGCGGATGGCTCGACGCAGCTGGGGGTGTTGCCTGGGCCTTGCCGTCCGGCCCCGGAGTGTTGCCCGTCTTGACCTCAACCTTCCCACCGGGAATGACTCGCATATGACCGTCGATCACCACCTCTTCCCCGACCTGCAGCCCCCGCTCAATGGCCACCATCTCCCCCATCGTCGGCCCCGGAGTAACTGCCCTGCCCTCGGCCATCTTCTCCGCATTCACCACAAAGACAAAGGGGTCTTTCTGCCCGGTCTGAATGGCCTGGGCAGGAATGACCACCGCATCATTTTTAACATCCAGAGTGAGCGACACGGTTACAAACTGCCCGGGCCATAAGCGTTTTTTCTCGTTGGCAAACACCCCTTTCAGGCGAATGGTGCCGGTTGCTGCATCGACGCTATTATCAAAGAAGGAAACTGAGCCGGTTTCGGTAAATCCAGCAGCGCCTGCAACCTCTATCGTCACCGGGATTTCTCCCCGGGTCAAGCGCTGTTTAACCTCGGCTAAACGCTGTTCAGGGATGGTGAAGGAGGCACGGATGGGAGTCACTCGATTGATGGTCACCAGCGTGGCTTCATTGGCCTTGACGACATTGCCCCGATCCACAGCCAGAGCCCCCAACCGCCCGCTGACCGGGGCTTTGAGAGTACAGTAGGAAAGTTGGGTCTCGGCATTTTCAACCAGGGCCCGATCTGCGGCAAAATCAGCAGCAGCTGTCGCTGCCTTGGTGCGAAAGCCCTCGGCCTCCTCCTGGCTCACCATTCCTCCCGCCACCAGATGCGAATAACGCTCATAGTCCTGCCGGGCATTCTCCCTGATCACCCGATTGCGCTCAAGGGAGGCCCGCGCCTTACTCAAGGCCGCCTGATACGAACGGGGATCGATGATAAAAAGCAGATCACCCTGATAAGTCAGACCGCTGCGCGGTCTGACTTATCGAAGAGCGGATGAGCGATGCTCTATTGACCTGCCAGCCAGATCGCTTCGCGCTCTGCCTATCAGGCCAATAGAGCGGACTGTGTCAATTTGCCCGCTGGCATGGCTGTGCCACGCCGCAGACAAATCGCCACACTCCGCTCATCCGCTCTTCGTTCGACCTCCTGCCCCTCCGCAAAACCGACCTGCACCAGTTCGCCGCTGACCATGGGTTTAATGGTGACACTTTCCGAGGCCTCCATGGTGCCAAAGGTCCGAAGTTCCACCGGAACATCCTGCACCTGAGCCGCCGTTGTCACCACCAGAGCCGGCGGCATGGATTTGCCTTTCTCTTCCTTGCGGGGAGAGCAGGAAGCCACTCCCAACAACAAGACAGAAGCAAAAAACATGGTTGAACAACGCTCAAAAAACATAAAAAAAGTCCTTTATAAAATTCTGCCCAACTTTCCATTAGCGCCTCACACCGCCTGTGGTGGCGATTTATCTCGCCTGTCGGGAGTGAGAGAAGTTGATGAAACCCTTGTTGGTGGAGTGGAGCAAGGAGGCAAGAAAGGGGGTGGCACGAGTATAAGCCTATCGTTGTGATATAGCTATTGAGATTAAAGAACCCAAAGGATTAGTGAAACTCTATGATAGTGATGGTGTTAGTCATGTGCTATGCTTTGTCTCCATCGCCTTGGTTGTCGTTGACGAATTATTTATTATCAAGAATTCATGGCGAATTGGCAAGAAAATTATTTACAGATAAGTACCTATTCGCTTGTCGGTGAAATTAAATTTATTCTCGTTGCCTATCTTGTCTTCATTAGATATTGTAAAATGAAAATGTCAACAGAATATATCAATCCGTATATTCTATGCCGGTTCTATAGGATTTGTAAAAATTGATACAATATGAGAAAAGGAGGTTAAGTGATAACTGTAAGTAAATAAAAGAAAAAAATAATTGCTGGAAGTGCATATTGGTGCGACACACTATCTGAAAATCCGTGTGTTACTGATCCTGGCACCATTGCGACATTCCTTATTCTGTATCGAGATGCATTAGGATTTCTTCAGTTACCAGTCCTTTTTGAATGGTTATCATGCAAAGAGGACTTTTTTTTGCTGGGCTTCATTTTTTGCATGAATAAAGAAAAAACTGTACAAAGAGGTGTCCGTTGAGTAATATGGTGAGATTTTTCATGTCTTGTTGAATATGAATATGAGTTGTTGTTGAAGGGGCAGGGCAGTCGTATTTATTGTTGTTTCATGAGGAGCTACAGATTCTGTGGCTCCTTATTTTTATTTTATTGGTATTTCCTGATTTATTTTTGGTCGGTTTCTGTGGTCGTTACGAAATAGCCCTGATCGTTTGTGTCCATTTCTTTATGGTTTGTCTGCCGTTCAGAATATGGTAATGATAGGGGCGTTTGCGTGACGGCGGCTCAAAGTCGGCTGGAAGATTCAGGGGTAGAGGGAAATCATCATGAGTGTAGATTTGAATAAGGTGCGGAATATAGGGATCAGTGCCCATATTGATTCAGGAAAAACGACATTGACCGAGCGCATTCTGTTTTATACAGACCGGATTCATGCCATTCATGATGTCCGTGGCAAGGATGGTGTTGGAGCCAAGATGGACTCCATGGAACTGGAGCGGGAGCGAGGTATTACCATTCAGTCAGCGGCGACCTTTTGTAACTGGAAGGGAAATGATATCAATATCATTGATACTCCTGGCCATGTGGATTTCACCATTGAGGTAGAGCGAGCCCTGCGCGTTCTCGACGGCGCAGTACTTGTACTTTGTTCCGTAGGTGGAGTTCAGTCTCAATCCATCACTGTCAATCGGCAGATGACCCGCTACAAAGTTCCGCGAATTGCCTTTATCAATAAATGTGATCGTACCGGCGCTAATCCTGAACGGGTAACGGCCCAGTTACGAGAGAAGTTGGCCCTCAACGCCCACATGGTACAAGTTCCCATTGGCCTGGAAAATGATTTGGTCGGTGTTGTTGATCTGATTACCATGAAGGCACTCTATTTTGATGGAGATAATGGCGAGATTGTTCGTGAGGATGTTATTCCGGCGGATCTACAAGTCAAATGTGCGGAAAAACGAGAGGAATTGCTGGAAGCAGTTTCCATGTTTTCCGATGAATTGATGGAAGTGATGTTAGAAGAGGGGGAAATTAATCCCGCCCTGATCCATGCGGCGGTTCGTAAAGGCACTTTGGCTTTGGAATTTACCGCCGTCTTTGTCGGATCAGCCTATAAAAATAAGGCGGTTCAACCCATGCTTGATGGCGTGAATGCCTACCTGCCTTGTCCCACCGATGTTGAAAATATGGCCCTTGATCTTGATAATGAGGAAAAGGAATTCAAGGTCACCAATGATCCCGCCGATCCCTTGATTATGCTGGCCTTCAAGCTGGAAGATGGACGATACGGGCAGTTGACCTATGTCCGTACCTATCAAGGCAAGGTGACCAAGGGCGACACCATTGTTAACAGTCGGACGGGTAAGAAGGTAAAGGTTGGTCGTTTGTGCCGGATGCATTCGGATGAGATGGAGGATATTGATGGTTGCGGTTCCGGTGATATTGTCGCCCTTTTTGGAATCGACTGTGCCTCCGGTGATACCTTTACCACAGGTGAGATTTCCTGCTCCATGAGTTCCATGCATATTCCTGAGCCGGTTATATCCCTGGCTATTATTCCGGTGGATAACAAGGCTCAGATCAATATGTCCAAGGCCCTGAATCGTTTCACCAAAGAAGATCCAACTTTCCGGACTTTTGTTGATCATGAGACCAGTGAGACCATCATCTCCGGCATGGGCGAGCTTCATCTTGAGGTCTATGTTGAGCGGATGAAACGGGAATATAATGCCGAGGTCACCGTCGGCGCACCTCAGGTGGCGTATCGTGAGACCATCACCGCTCGGGCCGAGTTCAACTATACACACAAGAAACAGACTGGTGGTTCGGGTCAGTTCGGGCGGGTTGCCGGCTACATGGAGCCATACGAAGAAGGTGAGTATGAGTTTGTCGATGCCATTGTCGGCGGCGTGATTCCCCGAGAGTTTATCTCCTCCTGCGATAAGGGATTCCAGAAGAGTCTGGTCAAGGGCTCGCTGTGTGGATCGGCGGTTACCGGGGTTCGGTGTGTTATCAATGATGGTTCCTACCATACGGTTGACTCCTCGGATGTAGCCTTCCAGTTGGCAGCCATTGGCGCCTTCAAAGAAGGATATATGAAGGCCAAGCCAGTGATTATGGAGCCTATCATGAAGGTGTCGGTTGAAGGCCCCACTGAATTCCAGGGATCCATCATGGGCAGCATCAATCAACGGCGGGGTATGATTATAGGTACCATGGAAGAAGGCAATTATACCGTGGTTGAGGCCGATGTTCCTTTGTCCGAGATGTTTGGATATTCTACCATTCTTCGCTCTTTGACCCAGGGTAAGGCTGAATTTACCATGGAGTTTTCGGCCTTCCGCCAAGTGCCCAAAGGTGTCAATGATGAGCTTATCAAGAAATACCAGGCCGAGAAAAAGAACGGATAAATGTGGTGCCACTGTCCCCCTTTCGTTGAAGGGAAAGAAGGGCCATTTTGTTCACGGACAGACAGTTCACGAATACAAATCAAAAGCATAGTTAAGGGGAGGCGCACTGCCATGGGAAAGAAAAATCTGGTCATGAATAATCCGTTGCGTGTTCTGGGACTTGAGAAAAAAGTGCAGGAAAAAGGAGCGGGTATGGGCTTGGTTATGGCCAGTGCCGGTCTTGGAAAAACTGCGATTCTGGTACAGATTGCCCTTGATTCCATGCTTTGGGGGGACAAGGTGTTGCATGTTTCCATCGGTGAGGGCTTTGACAAGACCCGTGCCTGGTATGATGATATTCTGGCCCTGATGGCCGTTGGGGAGAAAAGCGAGAGCTTTCACAGCACTGTTGCTGAGATTATGCCCAACCGTATGATTATGACCTTCAAGGAAGCTGGTTTTAATCAGGCAAAATTGGAAGAAAGGCTTGATGATCTGGTGCAGCAAAATATCTATAAACCGGTATGCCTGATCATTGATGGCTATGATTTTTCCGCTGGAAATCATGCCGACCTAGAGGAATTCAAGGAGTTTATGGTGCGGCATGGTTTGAAGATGATCTGGTTTTCTGCGACCACCCATCGTGATGATGATCGTCGAAGTGCAGCAGGTGTTCCTGCTCCCTGCCATGAAATTGATGACCTTTTTGATGTGGTCTTGTTGATTGCCCCCAAGGATGAGGCGGTTAATCTCAAAATTATTAAATGCAACAATTGTGCCGTGGATCCCGGGACCTCTTTGACCCTTGATCCTTCCACCATGTTGATCCAGAAGGGATAAGGCGGGGCGAGGCGGGCAAGGGCAAAGATGGAAATGTGTGGCCCTCACTGTTGAATCGCCTTTCTGATGGCCATTGTTGTGGTAGTCGTGTAAGAGCGGGTATTTCCCAGAAAGGAGATACCCGCTCTTATTTTTTGAGGGGCGCAAAGAGCGAAAAAATATGAAATTTCGACCATGTATTGACCTGCATGATGGCCAGGTAAAACAGATTGTCGGTTCCACATTGAGCGATGAACGGCCAGAGCAATTACAAACCAACTTTACGGCACCACAACCAGCATCCTGGTTTGCGGAACTGTATCGACGGGACAATCTCACAGGTGGTCATGTCATTCAACTGGGGCCGGGTAATGATGCCGCTGCTCGTGCAGCCTTGGCCGCCTGGCCTGGTGGAATGCAGATTGGTGGCGGTATCACTGCTGATAATGCTGGCTGCTGGTTAGACCAAGGGGCCTCTCATGTTATTGTAACCTCTTTTGTCTTCCGCAATGGTGTCATTGATGAAGGCCGCTTGCAACAAATGGTGCAGGCAGTAGGTCGCGAACGCTTGGTGATAGATCTCAGTTGTCGTCGTCGTGGCGATGAGTATTATATCGTTACAGATCGTTGGCAACGATTTACGCACGAGATCATCAGCGAGTCGGTTCTGGCTCATTTCGCCAAGGACTGTGCCGAGTTTCTTGTTCATGCTGCGGATGTGGAGGGACAGTGTCAAGGGGTAGAACAGGATGTTATTCGTAAACTGGCGGCCTGGTCACCCATTCCCGTTACTTATGCCGGTGGGGTGCGTCATGTTGCTGATCTGCAACTCATTCGGGGGCTGGGTGGTGGGCAAGTCGATGCCACTGTGGGCAGTGCCTTGGACATTTTTGGCGGTCAAGGTATGGCATATTCCGAGGCTGTACGATTTCATCAGGGTGAACAGTACCGGCCCGTTTCTCTTCGGGAGTAATCACAAAGGCTATGGATGGCAGGATAACACATACAACGACAGGGCTATCGACCCTGGTTGATTTGAAGCTTCAGATTCCGCCGGAGTTGTTCATTGCCTATCAACGCTGCTCCTGGATTATTATTCAGGAAACGGGAAGGGAGCCATTGGATGTCATGCGGGAGATGGTGCATGATTTTTTAGTGAAGCATGGTTGTTGAATCTTGGGAAAAAGTGTGTTCAGATGAAACAGAACACTATTTTTGAAAATGAAATGTATGCAAAGGGAGTTTTCTTATGTGGGAAGTCAGTGTTGATAAGGATAAATGTCAGGGCAGTCAGGAGTGTATCAGTGCGTGTCCATCTTCGGTGTATGAAATGGTGAACGGTAAGGCCGAACCGGTGCATGCAGATGAGTGCATCGGTTGTGAAACCTGTGTGGAGGTCTGTCCGCACGGGGCCTGTACAGTCACCGAAATTTAAGCCCTGCTTTTGCTTACCTCATTTCCATGCGGCGATTTTTTTTTGACCCTGTGGTAAGAGATGGGAATAAGGTTCTTCTTTCCGAGGCTGAGTCTCGTCATATTGCCAAGTCGTTACGATTGCATGTGGGTTCGCAGATTCAGCTCTTTGATGGTACGGGAATGCGCTATCTGGCGGAGATTGTCAGTGTGGGCAGTCGGGTACTGGCATGTATTCTGAATGCGGAGGATGATCTTCAGAACCGATGCACACCGGTGCATCTGGGACAGGCCATGCTCAAGAATTCGAAGATGGATTTTGTCGTTGAAAAAAGTACAGAACTGGGGGTTGCAAGTTTTACTCCCATTCTCAGCAGTCGTTGTCAGGGGAAATTCGAAGATGAGCAGAGTGGCAATAAGCGACGGGAGCGGTGGCAGCGGATCGTAGAGTCAGCCTGTAAACAGTGTTCCCGTTCGTATCCCATGGAAGTTAAAACCGTTCTTTCTCTTGCAGACTGGCGTTTCGGGGGCAGCGAGGAGTCACGAATTCTTCGCCTGTTGTTTTGGGAAGAAGAAAAAACGATCACTTTGCACGATTTGCCAGCTTTGGCGGAATACGATCAGATCTATCTTTTGTTAGGCCCGGAAGGGGGGTTTAGTAAGGAAGAGGTGGCACATGCCGGCCTTGCCGGGTATCAAAGCATCAGTCTCGGACGGCAAATTTTGCGGGCTGAAACGGCCACCCTGGCCGCCATCTCCATTGTCCGTTATCTCACTGGGGATTCGTAGCGAGAAAACCTTCATAACTCGCAGACAACAGCCAGCAATCCGTTGGAGAACGGCATTGTCGTTTGTACTCCGTTCATTTTACTGATCAGCGAAGCCAGAGACATTCCCGGAAGGAGATAGAATGTCAGTCCGGTACGACCACGGTGATTGTCTGGAAAAAAGTTCCTGAATTTTGAGTCCCACTCTTCCTCCCACGATGCTATCCGCGAAAGAAGATGGGTGGGAAGGGTATCCGCTATTGTCTTCTCTTCGATAAGGATGTCAAAGATATCCGAGAGTTCTTTTCGCTGGGTTTGGCTTGCCTCCCTGAATGTGAGCAGGGTGTCTTTTATTTCATTTTCTGAGCCGTTGTATGGCGAGGGAAGCCTGATTCGCAAGAATCGGATGGGGAGGCATTCACACTCTGTTTCGTATTGTTCCAAAAGAATATCTGCGGCCTCTTGACGACTGGTTATCCATAATGGGAATTCCTTTGGAGCTGGCCCTGACAGATATAACCGGATCCAGGCTCGCAACCGATTTTTTATCATCCCAGGGCGAGGTTGATGAAGTTTCTGCCGTAATTCTAACACCTCGGTAAATGGATCTTCGTAATCCTCATCCACTTCACCAGCCTCGTTCATTTCTCCTTGCAGGCTTCGAAACAGGGCGATTTCCTTATCATCAATGGATGCCAGTTGCCTGGCTAGTTCATCTTCCTCCTGATCAAGGAATTCGGCTATCTTTAACACAAGTCGTGCCTGCCATAAGGCCAGTCGATTCTGTTCATCCCGGTGTTCATTTTCCTGGTCAATCCCATGCAGGAGGGAAGAGATAATGGTCTGTTTTGAGCTTTCGGAATGATGGTCGGGTGCAGATAGGGCGGCCAGGGATAAATAATGGAGTTGCTCAACGAAACTGTCTTTTCTGTTTCTAATATCATTCAACAGATGAAGAAAACGCTCCCGATCCACCCCCAGTCGTGATGGAGTATGGACTTGACAGAACTCACTTTCCATGAAAGGATGAGAGCCTGAAAGAGTAGGGGCATCAATTCCTTTTTTTTCGTCTGCTTCAACCGGTTGCAAGAGGTGAATGGCCTTCAAGAAAAGGGTGAAGGGAAAGAACTGTTGAGTTAAAAGAACGGTGTCGGGAAAATAAAGGGCATCAAGAGTTGTCATAATGGAAAATATAAGAGAGAAAATATCATTTTATCTGACAGTCGCTGGCTATATGCTGTTTAACCTGCGACCGGCCGCCAATCTGGCAGAAACCGTGCAGTATACCCTTTGGCAGTGCCTACAGACAGTTCCTTATGCTGCCGGTATCACATGGTTTATTGTCGCCGTGTTGCAGTATATGTCTGATGGTGAAAAGGTGCCCTGGGATCGTCGTTTCCGATTATTTTTTACAATAGGAATTTTTGTTGGTCTTGTCTATGCAATAATCGAATATACGGGGACGGGAATTGGGCGATAAAAAATATCCGCATGAAAATTTTATCAGTTATCTCACTGATAAATCAATTTTATTGTTACTTTGGTGTTGCGTCAGCGGTCAGTGAAGTTGTGATTTTTCCTCTTGAAAGAGGAATGCATCGAGAAATATGTTAAGAAAGTTATTGACAGGCAGTTTGGATTTGATTAGATTTACATCTCGTCGCCGCTTGAGCGATGCGGTTGTTTTTTAGTTTGTTTTTT
>DYDK01000240.1 GCA_020717935.1 Desulfocapsa sp. | reverse complement strand
TCGTTGAGGTCGGCGAAGAGCCAATAACAAATGTCCAAAAAAAATGACGCTTTTGGCATGTTGTTTACGAGGTCTGAATATCTATAAAATTCACCCCATTGTCATGGGTACGAAGCATTTTGATAAGGGCATGATGACCTATCAGCACGAGTATGGCGCCCCCTATACCATTCCCATTTATTTTCTCCTTCCCCTGCACGAACCGGCATTTGCCAGCATTGACACGATTGGTTGAGAGGAATAGATAAT
The DNA here is from genome assembly GCA_020717935.1 of Desulfocapsa sp. GTDB lineage: Bacteria > Desulfobacterota > Desulfobulbia > Desulfobulbales > Desulfocapsaceae > UBA2270. The sequence goes on along the minus strand of DYDK01000240.1, from coordinate 1,912 downwards.
GATTTCTGTGGTTGACATCTTGACCTTTTTGCCCTTGGTTTTCTTGTTGGCGCTGCTTGTCCTTTTGATCGTGATATTGCGGAAAGTCTCAAAGCAGATAGACCCCGCTGTGCTTGTTGGCCGTCTGGATGATCTGGAAAAAGGGCAGGAGCGAACCGAGGGAATTGTTCGTGAGGAATTGGCAAAAAGTCGTGAAGAATTGGCCCGAACCGAGCGGCAACAACGGCAGGAATTGGCCTTGGCGATTACGGCCTTAGGTGATGCCGTAGCCCAGCGTATCAAGGATATGGCTACCTTGCAAAAGAGTCAACTTGATCAGTTTTCGGGGCAACTTGGCATCTTTGCCCTCACTCAAGGGGAAAGATTGGATGGAATGCGGGCCGAATCCCTTATAAACGGTAAACAGCTCAGAGAAGAAGTCGTGACGACCCTCAATAGCATCTCTGAAACCATGACCAGCACTTTAAAAGAACTGTCCGTGGCCGAAAAAAACCAGTTGGAAGCCTTCTCGGGAAAAATCGTTACCCTGACGCAAAGCAGTGGTGAAAAGCTGGATGCTATCCGCAGTGAATCGGCCACCGGCGCCAAGCAGCTTCGGGAAGAAGTTCTCGCTGCCCTCAAAGGCATCACGGAAAGCAGCAGCAAAATCATGGGCGAGCTGGCCCATCTGCAAAAGGTACAACTCGAAGGCATGTCGGTAGCTATTACCAAGCTCGCCGAGTCGAACGAAAAGAAACTCGAAGCCATACGCATTACGGTGGAAAGCAAGCTCCACACCTTGCAGACCGATAACAGCAAACAGCTGGAACTGATGCGGCAAACCGTTGATGAAAAGCTCCAAGGTACTCTGGAAAAGCGGTTGGGCGAGGCCTTTACTCTGGTCAGTGAGCGATTGGAGCTGGTGCACAAGGGCTTGGGCGAGATGCAGACCCTGGCCATTGGTGTCGGGGATCTCAAGAAAGTGCTCACCAATGTCAAGACCCGTGGTACCTGGGGCGAGGTACAACTGGGTGCCTTACTGGAACAGGTGCTCAGTCCGGATCAGTTTGCTGTCAATGTGGCCACTAAGGACGGGGGCGAGCGGGTGGAGTTTGCCATTAAGTTGCCGGGATCTGGGACGGATGCTGCGGAGATCGTTTGGCTGCCCATTGATGCCAAGTTTCCCATAGAAGATTATCAGCGACTCATCGATGCCCAGGAGGTAGGCGACCTGGCCGGAAGTGAGGCTGCTGGCAGGCAGTTAGAGCTTCGGGTCAAGGCCTGTGCCGGTGATATTTGCCGCAAGTACCTCAACCCGCCCAAAACCACTGATTTTGGCATCCTGTTTCTCCCCATCGAAGGGCTTTTTGCCGAGGTCATTCGCCGCATCGGTCTGACCGAGGCCATCCAGCGAGAACAACGAGTGGTCATCGCCGGACCCACAACCCTGTGGGCCATTTTGAGCAGTCTGCAAATGGGGTTCCGCACCCTGGCCATTCAGGAACGCTCCAGCGAAGTCTGGAATCTTTTAGCCGCCGTCAAGACCGAATGGAGCAAGTATGGAATGGTCTTGGAGGCCGTGCAAAAGAAGCTGATTCAGGCATCTGAGACCATTGACAAAGTGCAGGTTCGTTCTCGGGCCATTGGCCGGAAACTCAAGGATGTACAAGAGCTGCCCATAGCCGAGGCCGATACTCTGTTGACCCTTGATATTATTGATGATGGAGACGAGGGGGAGGATGTCGTGTGATGATAGGGAAGAGTTCCCTCTGGTTCCCATGTGCCGCATGGGAACCAGATTTTCCTGAAGCGAATGACATTGATTTACAGCCAATAAGACATCCCTTTCCCTCATTCCCCAAGGTTGAACCTGTCAATTACAGACCTCGTCAATCATGGATAAGCAATAGCCTTGGAACCCTCTGTTTCATTG
>DYDK01000026.1 GCA_020717935.1 Desulfocapsa sp. | reverse complement strand
CGTTGTTTTCCTTACACGCAAAATGAATGCCAACCGTCGTTTGCGGCCATAGCTTTTTCTCCTTGACTTTTCCTTCAACCGTTTTATATATAGGGCTACTTTTTAAGTGAATGGTTGTTCATTAAATTGCCATCTCAAGCGTTGGGACTGGCGTTATTATTCATGAAGAAAATCAACAAAAGAGGTTCGTATGTTCTCAAAACTGGTTGCACCACATGGCGGAAGAGGTTTGGTTTGCGCATTGCTCGAAGGTGAAGAGTGCGAGAAAGAGTTGGCAGCATCTAAAGGAATGAAGCAGATTGAGATTTCTGCCCGCGCCAAAGGCGATCTGATCATGATGGGCATCGGCGGTTTCAGCCCTCTTGATGGTTTCATGACCAAGGCTGACTGGAAAGGCGTGTGCGAGAATTTTCAGATGGCAGACGGCACCTTCTGGCCCGTGCCCATCACCCTTGATGTTGCTGCCGCTGATGCCGCTGACATCAATATTGGCGATCATGTTGCCCTGGTAAAAGATGGCGAGACCTTTGCCACCATGAAGATTGCTGAGAAATATGAGATGACCGACGCTGACAAGCGCTGGGAGTGTGAGAAGGTATTTATCGGCCAGGGCGAAGAGTCCGTTGGCGGTAAATTCTGGGAGATCGCTCCTAAGGATCATCCAGGCGTTATCATGGTTATGGCTCAGAAAGAGTTCAATCTTGCCGGTTCTGTAAAGGTTCTGTCTCAAGGTGAGTACCCAGCCGAGTATCCTGGCGTGTTCCTGACCCCAGCCCAGACCCGCCGCATGTTTGACGAGCGTGGTTGGGCCAATGTTGCAGCCCTGCAGTTGCGTAACCCCATGCATCGTTCCCATGAGTATCTGGCCAAGATCGCCGTTGAGGTATGTGACGGTGTTCTCATCCACTCTCTCATCGGTAACCTGAAGGCTGGCGATATTCCTGCCAATGTTCGCGTCAAGGCCATTGACATCCTGATCAACGGCTACTTTGTGAAGAGCAATGTTATCAACGCCGGTTATCCTCTGGATATGCGTTATGCCGGTCCTCGTGAGGCCCTGCTGCATGCCACCTTCCGTCAGAACTATGGCGTTAACAACATGCTGATTGGTCGTGACCATGCCGGTGTTGGCGACTTCTACGGTCTGTTCGAGGCCCAGGAGATCTTTGATCGTGTACCTAAAACCGGTGACACCAGCAAAGACCTTCAGTGCAAACCAATGAAGATCGACTGGACCTTCTACTGCAAAGAGTGTGATGGTATGGCTTCTCTGCGTACCTGTCCACATGACAAAGCTTCCCGCGTTATCCTTTCCGGTACCAAACTGCGTAAGGCCCTTTCCGCTGGCGAGGAGATCGTTGACCACTTTGGTCGTAACGAGGTTCTTGACCTGTTGAAAGAGTACTATGCCGGTTTGACCGAGAAGGTTGAGGTTAAAATGCAGAAAGCTGCTTCTGGCTCCGCCATGTAATTTGCTTTCAGGCTTTTAATCTTAAGTCTCTTGAAGGAGATACTGCCCCCTGCGGGGTGGTATCTCCTTTTTTTATTCTTCTCATTTCCTTCCGATGATCATGCCCCATATACTCCAGGTAGGTCTTGGCGACCGCAGTTATCCAATCTATATTGATGATGGTATCATGGCCACCATTGGCGCTGATCTGGCCAGACGACAAATCGCCAAACGGTTTGTCGTTATTGCCGATGATCTGGTGGCTCGCCTCTATGGCAGTACCCTGCTGCGATCTTTGCGTGACGCCGGAATTGCCGCTGAAATCCTGTCGTTTCCTCAGGGTGAGGCAAGCAAGAACCTCCAGGTCTTTGCTGATCTTTCCAGTCGTCTGGCGCAAATGGGGATTGACCGCAAGGACGGCCTGATTGCCCTTGGTGGCGGGGTCACCGGTGACCTGACCGGCTTCCTGGCAGCCTCGTATCTGCGAGGAGTCCCTTTTATTCAGGTGCCGACCACCTTGCTGTCTCAGGTGGATAGTTCTGTAGGCGGTAAGACTGGCGTTGATATTCCTGAGGGCAAAAATCTGGTGGGGGCCTTCTATCAACCCAAGGCCGTCTATATTGATACCGCTGTGCTTACCACCCTGCCCTTGCAAGAATTGCTCGGGGGCTTGGCCGAGGTCATCAAATATGGAGTGATCCGCGATTATGATTTTTTTGTCTTTCTCGAACGACACCTGGACAAGCTCCTCTGTCTGGATCGGGAGAGTATCCAAGAGATGATTTCTACCTGTTGCCGAATCAAGGCCGAAGTAGTGGCAGCAGATGAACGGGAATCCGACCTGCGAAGAATCCTCAATTTTGGCCACACCATTGGCCATGCCGTAGAAGCGGCCTCTGATTTTACCATCATCCATGGCCTGGCCGTGGCCATTGGCATGGTGGCTGCCTTGCGTTTAGCAGTGGCAAATGAATTATGTAAAAAACAGGATGCGGGACGAGTCGCCGCCCTCATCAATGCCTTTGGGCTGCCCACCGAGATTCCTACCCATCTTGATCGTGATCGGATTAAAAAATATCTGCTCAGCGATAAAAAGACGGTCGCCGGATCCGTCTTCTATGTTCTGCCCACGGGTATTGGCACGGTAATGATTACCAACGAAGTGAGTGAAAGTCAGGTGGATGCGGTACTTAGGGGCCGTTAAGAAATAACCTATACTTTTCATCCATTCCTTTACGGCCTATTACGCCCCGTAGGCGCCCCGAAGGAAGTGCCCTTGGGGTAAAGTCCCCTGGGGGATGTGCCGTTAATGATATTGAATGGTATGGGTTATTTTTCAACGACGGCTCAGTTCTCCTTTGTCAGATTTAACAACAACCCCCCTTAATCCCCCCTTGTCAGGGGGAAAACTAAAAATCTTTCCTTTGACAAGCTGATCTTGATCCACACTTGACACTAGGGGTCTTTCTTAATGCGGTTTTTGTTTTTTGTTAAGTATCTAAAATCATTAAATATCGAATATCGAACAAGGAACCGCAGAATGATGAAGTTTTCACTTCGACATTTGATATTCGATATTCGACATTCTACGGTTCATACAAGTTCCTATGACACAGGATGCTTACCATGCCCCCTGTGTTTAGTGTAGATCACGATCAGCTTACAAGGGGGGATTAAGGGGGGTAACAGGTACGCATTACCCTATAAAACGAATCTGACAAAGTAGATTAACAGAAAATGAAATAAATTTTACTCCATTATGCCCCTGACACTGCCGGTGAAAGACAGCTTCGTCCAGATTAAGCTTGCGTCCCTCATTGTTGTCATGCTAAATTTTAATACTTTTAAGGGACTCGACGATGAGTACTAAAGCTTTAGTGCTCATCGTCGAGTCCCTTAACCTTCAGCGATGTTAATACCTTGAGATATGCTTTGGTGCAGAGAGTTCTCAGGTATCCATGGTTTCCAAACTCTTTAACACCACCATCGTTACCACCTACAGCAATTACTACCAATTTTTTATTATGATTACCGCTACGAATGTCGCTCTCTCTTATGGTAAGAGGGTTATTTTTCAGGATGTCAACATCAAATTTACCGCTGGCAATTGTTATGGCCTGATCGGGGCCAACGGGGCTGGCAAGTCAACTTTTCTCAAAATCCTGGCCGGAGATTTTCCGCCGGATAAAGGTGAAATCTCTGTTGGTTCCCGGGAACGCATCGCCATGCTCCGTCAGGATCATTTTGCCTTTGATGAGCAGACGGTACTCAACACCGTCATCATGGGGCATGCACAACTCTATGATTTGATGGCCGAGCGAGAGGCCCTGTATGCCAAATCCGATTTTAATGAGGCCGATGGTATTCGCAGTGGTGAGTTGGAGGCGGAATTTGGCGAAATGAATGGGTATGAAGCCGATTCCGAGGCCTCGGTTCTCCTGAGCGGCCTGGGGATTAGCGAAGATTTTTTACACAAGAGGATGAAGGAACTGGAGGGCGGTGAAAAGGTGCGGGTGCTGCTGGCCCAGGCCCTGTTTGGGAATCCCGACATTCTCCTCCTCGATGAGCCGACCAACCATCTCGATATTCAGTCGATCAACTGGCTAGAAGACTTTCTCGACCGCTTTCAAAATACGGTTATCATCGTTTCCCATGATCGTCATTTCCTCAATCAGGTCTGTACCCACATGGCCGATATTGATTTTGGCAAAATTCAGATCTTTGTGGGCAATTATGATTTCTGGTATCAGGCCAGCCAACTGAGTTTGAAACAGCGACAGAGTGACAATAAAAAGGTGACTGAAAAGGCCAACGAACTCAAGGAGTTTATCCGCCGCTTCTCGGCCAATGCTTCAAAATCCAAGCAGGCAACTTCACGAAGAAAATTGCTCGACAAGCTGCAGATTGAAGACATGCCGGTTTCTTCTCGCAAGTACCCCTTTGTTTCTTTCAAACCAGGCCGCCCTTGTGGTGATATTATTCTGGAAGTCCAGGGACTGGGCAAGGCCGTTGATGGCGTATCGCTCTTTAAGGATTTAAGTTTTACCCTGCGACCGGGGGATAAAGTTGCCTTTGTTGGCACCAACAGCGTTGCCAGAACCGCCTTGTTCCAGATTCTGGCCGGTGAGATAGAGCCAGACAGCGGCTCATTTCGCTGGGGAGTGACCATGAGCTCCGCCTATTTCCCCATGGATAACAGCAGCTATTTTACCAGCAACCTGACTCTGGTTGACTGGTTGCGACAATATACGCCCGTCACCGAGGGCGAGACCTTTGCCCGTGGATTCCTCGGCAAGATGCTCTTTTCCGGTGATGAGGCCCTTAAGAAGACCAGTGTCCTGTCCGGTGGTGAGCGAGTGCGGTGCATGTTGTCAAAGATGATGCTCTCGGATGCCAACGCCCTGATCCTCGATGAGCCCACCAATCATCTTGACCTGGAATCGATCACCGCCGTCAATGATACCCTCATCGCCTTTCCCGAGGTGGTGCTGTTTGCCTCGCACGACCATCAATTCCTGGCCACCATCGCCAATCGGATCATGGAAATCCTCCCCGGTGGTCTGATTGATAAAATGATGCCCTTTGATGATTACATCATAGACGAAACCGTCAACCAGTTGCGAAGCCAATTATCCTGATCTGCCCATCAAACGGAATGTTAGCAAGGAGAAAAAATGTTTATTAAAAAATGCAGTCTGCTCTTGGCCCTGTCTCTGCTGTTACCCTGCCTGGCAAAGGCCAGCGCAACCCCTTGGGAGAGAAAATTGCCTTTCAAGGCCGCCACCATCTCTTATACCCTCACTGGCACGGAAACCGGCACAGAAACCCTGTATGTCCGGGAGTATGGTCGAGAGACGGCCAAATATCGAAAAACCACCATGAGCATGATGGGAACCACAACCACTACCGATACAGTTGAAATTGAGTCTCCAGACTGGCTTTATGATTTTGATCTGACAACTCGTACCGGCACCAAAACAGTGAATCCACAAAAATACATGATTGAAGAATATCAGCGATTGTCTGCTGCTGAGAAAAAACAGGTCGATGAGAATATTAAAAAAATCGGCCTGCCGATGGGTGAGGCCATGGGCGGAAAGATTGAGCAGAAGGCCGCTAAGATCCTCGGTTTTGAGTGTGACAAAGTCCAGATGATGGGCACCACCGTCTATTCGATCCATGACACGGGGATACCGTTAAAAATGGAAATGAACATGATGGGGATGAGCATGAAACATGAAGCCACCAAGGTGGATGAAGGCGCGGTAGCGGCAAAATTCTTTGAACCGCCGATGGGCATTGAGGCCGCGGCCGATCCCCAGGCCGATGCCATGACCCGCTCATTTGCCCAGCAAACGATAGCCACCCTGAAGTCACCGGATGGCGCTCAGAAAATGCAGGAACAAAGGGCCAATCCAATGATGATGCCCCAGGCGGAAGGACAGCAGGCCATGACCCCGGAAGAAAAACAGGAGATGGAAGAAGCGATGGAGATGCTCAAAGGAATGATGGGAAATCAGAAATAACCCCTTGATGAGGCCTACAAACCAACATCAACATGAAAACAGACAGCCTTGACCATCTTGTCTTAACCGTAAAAGGCATCGCCATTACCTCGGACTTTTACTCAAAAGTCCTGGGAATGGAGGTTGTTTCTTTCGGTGGCGGGCGCAAGGCTTTATCGTTCGGCGCACAGAAAATCAACCTGCACCAGTTCGGAAACGAATTCGAACCAAAAGCTCAAAAACCAACTCCTGGTTCAGCCGACTTGTGCTTTCTCACCTCAGTGCCCCTGCCCGAAGTGGCAAGGCACCTTTCTTCATGCAAGGTGCCTGTCATTGAAGGGCCCGTTCAGCGCACAGGGGCCACTGGCACCATCCTCTCTGTCTATTTCCGTGACCCAGACATGAATCTGATTGAGATTTCAAATCGTCTCCATGCCTGACAAACAAGATCAGATTGTATGAACGAAGGAACCACAATCTGAACAGGTACTTGGAAACTTTCCCGAATCGCTTGAGCTGTCTTTGATGAGAACGGTGAAACAACGGCAAGCTGGACAGAAGAAGATGAGGAATGGCAAATAAGTGTATGATGTCCCTGTATTTATACGCTCTGTATGGTTACCACACAGAGCGCGGCCGCTGCTGTCAGCGCGAAACCTATGTCGCCCTCAGCGAAACCGCCCGCCTCTCTCAAGAGATGCTTTCCCTGCCCTTGCGAGCCGAGGCCGAGAGCCACTGCGATCAATACCTGCGCAACAAAGAGTGTATCCGCAAGCAATGCCCGCTCTGGGAACAGCGGCTGCGTGTCCCTGAGAAAGAAAGCATTCCCATGGCAATGTCATTTTCTTGAAAGGAGTCTCCATCCATGGCAAATTCACTCCGGGATCAATTTCTCAAAATGGGTCTGGTCGATAAGAAGCAGGTCGGTCAGGCCAAAAAAAACCTCTATAAATCAAACAAAGAACAGGCCAAGGGGTGTGTTCAGGCCCCGCCCGAAAACAAACTCCACGCCCAACAGGCCCTGAACGAAAAAAAAGAACGGGCACGGATCGCCAACCAGAAACAGCAGGAGGAGGCGAAGAAAAATGAGGCAAAAGCCCAGATCAGACAACTCATCGCCACCAACCGCCTGTCCCTGAAAGATGGTACTGTTGCCTATCGTTTCACCGACAACAACAAAATAGTGCGGCTCTTTCTGCCGACCAGGGAGATGGTGGACGAGTTGAGCCGGGGCCAACTGGCAATCGTCCGGGATAAAGACGGCTACGGTGTGGTTCCGGCGTCGATTGCCGAGAAGATCAGGGCCTGGCAGCCGGATCTCGTTGTCCTGCACCACACCTCGCCGCAAGAGACCCCGGCTGACCCCGATGATTCCTATGCGGCCTATCAGATACCGGATGATTTGATCTGGTAGAGTCATGACCGAGAAATTTCATCCAGGCAAATTTTCCCTGGTTCTCTCCGGGGGCGGGGCACTGGGCATCGCCCATCTTGGCGTTTTGCATGACCTGGAGCAGCGCGGTCTGACGCCCGGCGAGATTGTCGGTACGAGCATGGGCGGCATCATCGGTGCCTGCGTGGCCGTGGGGATGCAAGAGCGGGAAATCTTCGCCCACATCCAGCACTTTTCCGGGGTGTTCAACTGGATCCAGTTTTCCTTTTCCGGCAATGCCGTGGTTGACACCCGCAAAATTGCCGGCATTTTTGAGGGGATGTTCCATGATACGAGGATGAGTGGAACCCGCATCCCCCTTAAGATCATTGCCACCAATCTCAGAAACGGCGACAAGCGAGTGTTTGACGCGGACGACGACATTTCCATCAAAGACGCGGTGCTGGCGACCATGGCCATCCCCGGCATCTTCGCGGAACATATCATCGAGGGCGACATCTATGGCGACGGCTTTCTGTGCGAAAATCTCGGCGTCGAAGAGGCGACCTTCGCCAATGTCCTGGCCGTCGATGTGCTCGGAAAAAATGCCTTTTCGAACGCACTTCCCACCAATACTTTCAAGACCATGAATATCCTGGAGATGTTCGAGCGCTCCATGCGGCTGCTCATCTACAACCAGACCCGCACGTTCCTGAGCAACAGCGGCAAGCGCATCTGCCTTGTGGAGCCCGCCACCAATGGGTTCAAGACCTTTCATTTTCACAAGGCGGCGGAGATCAGGGCGCTGGGGCTGGGACTGCTGGACGGGGCCTTGTCGGGGGGATGTTTATGAGGGAAATGTGGTTTGCGGCGGGTCAACTGGTTCATCCGCTTGTGGGAGAGGCTCTTCTATTTTTCGATCAGGGCATAGATGGGGCCGGGTTCAGAGGAAGTTATTCAAAAATTGCATATCCTCCCAATCCGGATGGTATGCGGAAAAGCGAGCATTCGAGCATAGAATAATTTTAGCGATTATTGAAAGAGATATTGGTACACTACCAGCTTTTCTGAGGGTAGGAAGCCAAAGAACCTGAGTTTGTTTGTGAAGAAAACATCCACTACTCTTGCAAGTCGGGGTGGATATACAGATCAGCAGAATTACTTGTTAGCCAACCAAATCTCGACCGAAACGGTTGTGCTCAATAAAGGAACAATATGGCCAGGAAAGCAGTACCAAAATAGGAAGAACCCATCGAAAAGCAGATGTGGAAGGCGGCGGACAAGCTGCGCAAGAACATTGACGCGGCGGAGTACAAGCACATTGTGCTGGGGTTGATCTTCCTCAAGTACATCTCAGACGCCTTCGACGAGCTGTACGAGAAGCTGAAAAATGGTGAAGGCGATTATGCCGGGGCCGACCCGGAGGATAAGGACGAATACAGGGCGGAGAATGTGTTCTTCGTGCCAGAGACGGCGCGCTGGTCGTATCTGCTCACCCAGGCCAAGCAGCCGGATATCGGCAAGACGGTGGATGCCGCCATGGACGCCATCGAAAAGGAAAACCCCTCGCTGCGCGATGTGCTGCCCAAGGTCTTCGCGCGCGGCAATCTCGACCCCACCAGCCTGGGCGGCTTGATCGACCTTGTCGGCAACATCGCCCTCGGTGATGCCAAAGCCCGCAGCGCCGACCTGCTCGGCCATGTGTTTGAATACTTCCTCGGCGAGTTTGCGCTGGCCGAAGGCAAGAAGGGCGGTCAGTTCTACACGCCGCGCAGCGTGGTCGAACTGCTGGTGGAAATGTTGGAGCCCTATAAGGGCCGAGTGCTCGACCCCTGCTGCGGTTCCGGCGGCATGTTCGTGCAATCGGAAAAATTCGTCACCGGCCATCAGGGCAAGGTCAACGACATCTCCATTTACGGGCAAGAGAGCAACCAGACCACCTGGCGACTGGCCAAGATGAACCTCGCCATCCGCCACCTCGACAGCTCACAGGTGAAGTGGAACAACGAAGGCTCGTTTCTGAATGACGCCCACAAAGACCTGAAGGCCGATTACGTCATCGCCAACCCGCCCTTCAACGACAGCGATTGGAGCGGCGACCTGCTGCGCAAGGACGGCCGCTGGCAACACGGCGTGCCGCCCACCGGCAACGCCAACTACGCCTGGATACAACACTTCCTCTATCACCTGAATCCGGGCGGTCAGGCCGGTTTCGTGCTCGCCAAGGGCGCGCTCACTTCCAAAAGCTCCGGTGAGGGCGATATCCGCAAGGCCCTGGTCGAGGCGCGGCTGGTGGACTGCATCGTCAACCTGCCCGCCAAGCTGTTTTTGAATACGCAAATCCCCGCTTGCCTGTGGTTTCTAAGCCGCAATAAGACCAACGGCAAGTTCCGCAACCGCGCCGATGAAATTCTCTTCATCGACGCCCGCAACCTCGGCCACCTCATCAACCGCCGCACTAAAGAGTTTTCAGAAGAAGACATTGCCACCATCACCAGCACCTACCACAACTGGCGCAATCCCAGCGGTGGTTATGAAGATGTGAAGGGCTTCTGCAACTCCGCCCCCATCGAGCGTGTGCGCGAACTGGACTATGTGCTGACTCCGGGCCGCTATGTCGGCCTGCCGGACGACGAGGATGACTTTGATTTCAAGGAACGCTTCACCCGGCTCAAGGCGGAGTTTGACGAACAGTTAAAGGAAGAGGCGAAGCTGAATGCCTTGATTGCGGAGAACTTGGCGAAGGTGAAGATATGAGCCTGAACCTGATGCCGGAACTTGTGGTCACAGATTGTGACCGGTTCACCAGTTTGAAATATTCGACGAGCTTGCCTGTGAGCGAGGTGTCTTTAAGGTCACAAAATGTGACCTTAAAGAGCGAAAGAGGAATCTATGAGTGATTTGTTGCATATATCCAACATTGAGCAGCGCATATTTACCATGCGGGGCGTACAGGTCATGCTGGATAAGGATTTGGCCGCTTTTTACGATGTAAAACCTATCAGGCTGAGGGAACAGGTAAAAAGAAACATGAAATGTTTTCCACCCGATTTTATGTTTCAGCTTACTGAAGAAGAGGTTGAATTCATGGTATCGCAAAATGTGATACCTTCCCGGAAGCACTTGGGTGGTGGAGATGCTGGGGAGGGTGGGCTATGACGGATAGTTCCTTGATTCTTGCTGATGATCTTCAAAAGTACATCTACACCATACGCGGCGTTCAGGTCATGTTTGATGAAGAACTGGCTAAATTGTACGGAGTCGAAACCAAGCGGCTTAATGAACAGGTGAAACGCAATGTCGAAAGATTCCCTGCCGAGTTTATGTTTCAACTCTCAGAGAGTGAGTTTGAAAACTTGAGGTCGCAACTTGCGACTTCAAGTGAGGCCGCTTTAAGGTCGCAATTTGCGACCTTAGAAAAAGGCAGGGGACAACACCGAAAATATCTGCCCTATGTCTTTACCGAACAGGGTGTTGCCATGCTTTCGGCAGTGCTCCGCAGTGAAACAGCAGTCAAAGTCAGCGTTCAAATCATGAATGCTTTTGTCGCCATGCGCCGCTTTCTTATTTCGAACGCCCAGGTCTTTCAGCGATTGGACAGTCTGGAATTGAAACAAGCCCAGACCGATCAGAAAGTGGAACGAGTCCTCAACGCCATTGAAGATAAATCGGCGATACCCAAACAGGGCATTTTTTACGACGGGCAGGTTTTTGACGCCTATGCCTTTGTCAGCGATTTGATCCGTGCCGCCAACCGCCGGATTATCCTGATCGACAACTATGTAGACGAAAGCGTGTTGCTGCTGCTCGCCAAGCGCAAGGCGGGGGTGAGCGTGCAACTGCTGACCAGAACCATCAGCCGCCAACTCGCCCAGGACATCGCCAAATTCAACGCGCAATACCCGGCCATCGAGGCGCGGGAATTCAAACTCGCCCACGACCGTTTTCTGATCATCGACGACGATATCTACCATATCGGCGCGTCCCTGAAGGATCTGGGCAAGAAATGGTTCGCGTTTTCAAAGATGGAGATGCGGGTCATTGAGATGCTGGGGAGGATGGGGGTATGAGTGAGTGGAAAGAATTTTCGCTATTAGATTTTGCTGAACTCCATGATCAAATTAGAGTTCCCCTTAGCAAAATGGAGCGCGAGAAAAGACAGGGCGAGTTCCCTTATTACGGTGCTTCGGGAGTAATAGACCAAGTAAGTGATTATTTGTTCGACGGTCAATATTTGCTGATTTCAGAAGATGGTGAAAATCTAAAATCACGCCAGACCCCCATCGCATTCATCGCTAACGGCAAATTCTGGGTGAACAATCATGCGCATGTACTGAAAGGCAAGAAAGACTTCCATAATAAGTTTATTGCCTATTACTTCATGGGTCTTGATTTGAATCCTTATCTGACAGGTGCTGTGCAGCCAAAATTGAGCCAATCCAGCTTGCTTTCAATACCGCTCTTCCTTCCAAGTGACGAATCAGAACAAAAAGCCATCGCCTCGGTGCTCTCCAGCCTCGACGACAAAATCGACCTGCTCCACCGCCAAAACAAAACCCTCGAAGCCATGGCCGAAACCCTCTTCCGCCAGTGGTTCGTGGAAGAAGCGCAGGAGGATTGGGTAGTTGTCTCTCTGGAAGATGTAACGACAAAAATTACTGATGGCGCACATCAGAGTCCACCCACGGTTGAGTCTGGTCTGCCGATGGCTTCGGTAAAGGATATGTATCAGTGGGGCATTAACACGGAGACATGTCGTCACATTTCCAAAGATGACTTTGTTGCCTTAGTGAGTGCAGATTGCCGTCCATTAATGAACGACATTCTGATTGCGAAAGATGGTAGTTAGTGCCTGAACGGAAACCCCCTCTCGTCGAGTTTTACGCAGGGGATTTGTGCATAGGCTCACATGCTTGTGGTGCTAATTTTATTTTTTACTGACAGCGCAACAGTACATGGTTGTTTTTGGTGTTTTTTACCGTTTTTTAAACGCACCTATCCTGTACTCCG
>DYDK01000025.1 GCA_020717935.1 Desulfocapsa sp. | reverse complement strand
TAGTGGAATAATCGGAAAAAATATCTTTACTGGCTGGTAGCTGGATGGCGACACCCTGTTTTTGCTTGTACAAAACGGCATGCATATTTTGTGCCACGGATTCAGGATCCAGCAAACAACCTTTGATGAAGTCTGGTCCCACCTCACCCATCCCGATGGCAATTCCGTCGTCTACATCTCTATGGAGATTGGGGCCGACCCCGATGTCTATAATCCAGTAAGACAAAAGTTGCTGGATCTTGAACGCACCAGTTCTATGGATGGAAGGCTCAAAGGTTTTATTCACAAGCTTTTTCATGGACCGGAAAAAATTCCGACATACAGCGGTGGCTTGGGAGTTCTGGCCGGAGACACCCTCAAAAGTTTTGCCGACTGCAAAATTCCCGTGGTTGCCATCAGCCTCCTGTATCGTCAGGGATATTTCGCCCAGATCGTTGACTCCAAACTTGGGCAAATCTCCCAGACCGTCCAGTGGCAACCAGAAGAAATTCACGGACTCACATTATTGCATGATCCGCACCACCCAAAAAAACCGCTCATCATCGAAATTCCTTTTGATATTCCTGACCATCCAAAAACCGTGATTCAGGCTCAGGTCTGGATGAAGATGGAGATCAACCATACCCTTGATTTCTTTATCCCCGAAATTCTCCTCGACTTTTCGATACCCGAAACCCCAGAGATCATCAGGAATGCCGCCGGACAACTCTACAATGCCGAATCATCAATAGTCAAAGCCCTGCAAAGACGGATGCTCGGTACCGGTATCATGCCGACCCTGCGGGCATTGGGTTTCACTGCTCAGACCTTTCACCTCAACGAACAACATGGAGTAGTAGCGATTCTGCAAATGATTGCCGAAGAGATTCAAGCGGCCACGGGGTATCCTGATCTCAACCAGGCCACTGACCAGCAAATCCTGGAGGCCACCGACAGGGTTGCCCAACGAACCGTTTATACCATTCATACCCCCGTCAAGGCGGGGCACGACCGTTTTGACAAAGCACTCTATGCCGGCATCAGCCGACAATCCTGCCAACGACTTCTCGGTTTGCTGGCTTGCGACGAAGACAATCACCATTCCTATAATTTCACCACCATGGCCATGACCGTCAATCGAGCCGCAAACAGTGTCAGCCGCCTGCATCGCGATGTGACCCGCAAACAGTTCCCTCAGTTTGCCCATAAAATTTCAGCTATCACCAATGGCGTTCATCATCTGACCTGGATCAGCGGCGCCCGGGCCACCGTTTTCAACACCTTTTCCATTCTGCACAACTGGCAGCACGATCCCGGCGTTTTTGCCCATGTCAAAAAGCTGAATCAGGACCCGGTACTGGGCCCACGATTTCGCAATTATTTCAGCGAGGCATGGAAAAAAGACACCGCCATTCTCTATGACTATATCAACACCATGCTGGTACAGCATCGTGATCAGAAGCTCGAAACCTGGATTGATCCCCCCAACTTTCTCTCATCACTCGTTGACCGTCATTTCCGGTTGGATCCCCGCGTCTTCACCATCGGTTTTGCCCGAAGATTTTCCACCTATAAACGAGCGGATCTGATTTTTGACAATATTGACACCCTCTGCGAGATCATTGTCAGCAACAACTGGCCCATCAATTTTATCTTTGCTGGCAAGGCCCATCCCGCCGACGAACCCGGAAAATCGGTAATCAAGCTGATTCTCGATTCCCAACAAGAGTTACATAGGAAGAGCAAAGGCCTGGCCAACCTTATCTTTATCCCCAATTATGATATGAAAATTGCCAAGATGATGGTGGCCGGTGTTCACGCCTGGCTCAATAGCCCCAAGCGACCGCTGGAGGCTTCAGGCACCAGCGGCATGAAGGCCGCCATGAATGGTGTCCCCAATATCTCCATCATGGATGGGTGGTGGGCAGAGGGCTATCATAACGGCCAGACCGGATGGAAATTTGGACTGGAAGGGCCGGTGGCCGATGCTGATTTGAGTGAATCTCCAGAGACCCTCCTCTATCGTGAAGATGCCGCCTCTTTGTATCAGCTTCTGCCAATTATTCTCCAAGAATTTTATACCGGCAGCAAAAATGGCCCACAACGCCCCTATGACTGTCCCTTCCTCTGTCCCTTCCTTCATCAGGCAATCATGAATCTCGCCATGAATATCCCCATCTTTAATACCCATCGTATGGCCGCCGAGTACCTGACAAAATATACTCTTCACCTGCCTGGGCCGCAGGAGCAGGAGATGAGCCATTTCCGGAAGCTGTACACCAGTGATTGCGCGTAATCAATACTCTCCGCCCAGGGGGGACGATTACCGAACGCCCCGAAAAAAGTAATGCCCTTGGGGGGAGCAACGCATTATCCTCTCATTGAGCCCGATAGGATAGAGATGCCGGAGCGTTATCCTGGTTCCCATGCGGCGCATGGGAACCAGGGGCAAATTGGAAAGATTATTTTGTGACAGTTCCTCATTTGCATGCAGAAGAACAAGACTGGGAAGACAGGCGAACGGCGACGAAGCACTACAGCCAGTACGGTGAGGAGCCGTGCAGTGCGGTCGACGAAGGGATTGATGGGTCATTGGTTGAATGCGACTTAGAATTACCCATCAATCAGCTCGTCGGTACACGGCAAAGCCACAACAACGGTGGCTCCAACCCCCTCTTCACTGGTCACGGTCATGGTTCCCCCATGTTCTTCAACAATTTTCAGCGACATGGCCAGCCCAAGCCCCGTTCCTTCCGGTTTGGTAGTGAAATAGGGATCAAAAATGCGCGGCAGATCTTCCTTGCTGATGCCGCCACCGTTATCGCGCACCGTTATCAGGACACACTTGCCAACAACGGCCACCTCAATATCTAAACGGCCACCTTGCGACATGGACTGAATGGCATTCAAAAAAAGATTGAGAAGCACCTGACTGAGCTTGTCCGGATCAGCCAGCAATACCGGCACATTCTTCTCCACCCGAGTTGTAATCAGGATTTCCACAGCCTCAGCATCCATACGGATAAGCGAGACGGCCTTGTCAACCATCTCGGCGGGATGGAGTTTTTTCTTGATCAACTTCTGGGGACGGGCATAATCAAGCAACTCACCAATACTGCGATTGAGGCGTTCCACCTCCTGCACTAAAATATCTGCCGTCTCCTGATCACTCCCTTTGTGCTGAAAACGGGACCGAAGCACCAGGGCCAGACCCTTAATCGAACTCAGGGGATTGCGTAATTCATGGGCAACACCAGCGGCCATCTTGCCAAGGGCGGCCATCCGCTCGCTGCGCCGCAATTCTTCTTGCAAGGATTTTATCTGGCTGACATCTTGAATAAGCACCATCCTGCCGGAGACCTGTCCTTCTTTATCAAGGACGCTCAGGCTGTTGAGTTGCAACGCCTGGATCCTGCCTTGCGGGTTCAATACGCTGACTTCCCGCGTTGTGGGAGTCCCGCCCCGACTCTCTGCATCATCAAAGGCCGCAGCCAGGGCAACCGGCAATACACCTTCAGGAGAAGAACCCACCACCTCATGCTCATGCACCAAGGCAATCTGCTCGGCCACTGGATTGCAAACAACAATCCGGCCCTCACCATCGGTAACAATCAGACCCACCGGCAAAGAAGAGATGAGAATATCACGAAAAGCCTTGATCCGGCTCAACCTGCTCTGCGACCCCTTGAGACCTTGCAGGGTCAACAATGACAGCCAGCCCCCAATGCCCACCAACAACAAAACAACAGAAAGGATCACAATCTGAAGAAGCTGGCGCCGTACTGCCCTGTTCAACTCCGTCAGATCAAGCTCCACCAGGACAATGTGTTTTTGCTGGTTCACCCGCTGCAACTCGTCTATCCATTGAGGAGAACAGGAAGGATGTCGCCTCCATTGTCCACCGCGTATGCCTCTGGGATGCAGCAAGCCCATGTGTGCATTGTTACATTGCAGCTTGTGCCGCTCCAATTGCCATGGCTCCAGGGGGACAAAGGGGGAGGCCATCTGAAAAATAGCGCTCTGCCCCCGACCACTGATCCGAAACTCAGGCCTGCCCCCAGTCTCACGAGTTTCTTGGCCAATGGTGCCTGCAAAGGTGTGAGTCTCGTCATTCACACGGCTGCCCACCGCTTCTGGCGAAGAGCTGGCAACAATCATGCCGGCGCTATCAACGATGGTTAACAGGAGCACACCAGGATGCTCGGCCGCTCGTTCGACAACCTCTTGCACGAAATCAGCCCATTGCCACACCGGCGCCTGACCTTCTTTGGCCCCCGCAAAAAAACCAGCCCGAGCTCCTGAATTGACAAAGCGAACCAGACTGGTTCCACGCTCCAGTAGAACCTCGATCATCAAGCTTTTTTCACGCCGGTAATTATTGACTGCAAAAACCCCGATAATCAAAGCAATCAGGGCACAAGCCGCCGCCAGCACCCATGGGGAAACCGCCGCCCACTGTCGCGGCTTCAAAGATTCGGTAAGTCGCATCGTCGATCCCCAAGTGGATTGAGAATTTTTCGGATCAGCACCTTGGTAATAAGATATGTAGGGAGAAGCCCTTCTACCCCCAAAGGCCCTGAAGCCAAGGTTTGCCCGCCATGCAGGGGGTTATCCGATGCGTAATAGGCGTAGCGAACACGCACCCGGCTGGAAATATGTCCCTGAATAATGGCTGCGCTGATCGCCCGCTGATAATGTCCGCCCTCCATTTCCAGGCCCACCGCCTTCCAGCTTGAACTGGAAAATCTTTCCAGAACGACACGATTTTGCAGAGAAGTCCCCAGCACCGTGACCATCGGCCCCACGAAAACAACGGCCTTCCCCTCAAAATCCTCCGTCCGCAGTTCATTGGCCACAATATAATTATGGGCGGAGCCTTCCATGACATGGGCAGTAGCCAGCATGATGTCGCCTTTTTTCCCGGGTAGAATTCCGGCCTTGCCCATGATGGCAATGGAGGCAAAATGAAAGGGAATCGTTCTCTCAGCAAGATGATACGGCCGCAACAGCTCATCCATAATATCAAAGGCCTGAGTGCCAAAGGCATAATCCATGACCACAATCACCGGTTTTTTTTGGTGAATATAATCGGCATCAAGAGCAATTTCCGGATGCAGCGCCGTCGGATCAATGGCTGTGACATCAATAACCATAACATCAATGCTTGAACCTGAGCCATCAGCGAGAAAGGAATAGCCATGCTGCTCGGCAAAAGCTGTCACCTCTTCCTCCCTTCCCTTCAGCAAGGGAATCATTTCATAGAGACTGGACGGAACGATTTCGCCTCGTTTGTGCAACGAGCCGGCGCCATAGAGAAGATTCTTCACTGAATGCATGTTGGCGCTGACAATATGCAGAGGGCGCTCCTGAAGGCCTCGTTGCAATAGATGCTCTTTCACCGCCTGGGCCCAGGCCGAGGCATATTGATGATGACCAATCATCTCCTGCAACGAGGGGGTAAAATAGATGGTCAGATGCTCGTCCGGCGATTTGATTTCGCTGATGATGCGTTCGCCCATCCCATAAATAACAGCGAACAGGCCATTATTATATCGCAGGCCATGATGGGTCTGATTCATGCTTTCATAGGTGGCTCGGGTCTCTTTATAAGTGCGACCAATAATAATCGAAAGATTCCAGATTGCCTGATCGAGCATTGCCCCTTCCAGCGCCAGTTCACCACGGGCAGCTCGTCCCAGCTCGTGCCATTCAGAACAGGTGCCTCCTTCCTTGTCACAGATCTGCTGCTGGATTTTTTGGGCCTCGATATTGAGAAACGAGATGTGAGTCAGGATGTCATACACCTCGGTCATGCCCTTGGTGACGACAAAGCAGAACTCTTTTTCTGAGACCAAGAAGGACAGACAGCGGCGTTTTAAGGGAAATACCTGGGCAAAGGAGGTGTTCTGAAAATCTTCATTACCGGTCAGAATAATGCGGTTGCATCGTTCAATGCCTTTGGGCATTCGGTCAATCACATATTCCAGGCCCTGCAACTCGACAATCCGCGGATCACCCATGGAACCATAGATTTCAGGAGAAAACTGTTTTAAGGCCTCTGCCAGCTTTTCCCCTGATTTCCCCGAAGGCTTGTAATTGCCGCGCAGGGTCAGGGCATCGGCCAGGGTTTGAAAGGTGTGGATGGCAAGTCGGGCCTTTTGTGAACTGGTCAGGGCTTCCATGATGCAGTGCCTCCTGGGAGAGAGAATAAAAAATAAAACAAACCACAGAATATCAAATGTCGGATATCAAATGATGAATTTTTGATGAATTTTTCTTGAGATCACGAGCACCCCTCCCTTCGACATTCGATATTTATCACTTCTACTTCTTAATGCTTAATGGCCAGCAACGATCCATCATAGTCACCTGGGGCCGCAAACCCCAGTAAGTTACAGATGGTCGCCGCCACATTGGCAAGTCCAGGCTGCTCCAGAGGCGTCAACTGGAAATCATTTTTCCGGTTATAATCTTTGATAATCAGGGGAACCGGATTACGGGTATGGGCCACCATCGCGGTGCGTACCCCTTTTTTCTCGGTCCACATGCAGTCGGCATTGCCATGATCGGCGGTAATCAGGGCGATCCCACCCTCCTTTTCGAGGGCTGCCAGAATTCTCTTGAGTGACAGGTCGACCGTTTCCACGGCAATCCGCACAGAAATGGGCACTCCGGTATGGCCAACCATATCGCCATTGGCCAGATTGAGACGGATAAATTTATATCTGCCAGAGTGAATGGCGGCAATCACGCTATCGGTAATATCTGCCGCCTTCATCCAGGGCCGCAGGTCAAATGTCACCTTGTCCGAAGGAATTTCCACATAAGTTTCCAGGGTGGGATCAATATATCCTGACCTATTTCCGTTCCAGAAATAGGTCACATGGCCAAACTTCTGGGTCTCGGAAATGGCATACGAGGTAACCCCAGCGGCACACAGATACGCGCCCAAAGGCCGATCAATGGCTGGCGGCTCCACCAGATAATGAGCGGGGATCAAGGCGTCACCATCATACTGCATGATTCCCGCATAGAAAAGATCAGGTACCCGCCCGCGATCAAACTCGGCCAATTGCGGCTCGTCAAAGGCCCGCGAAATTTCAATGGCTCGATCTCCCCTGAAATTAAAAAGGAGCACGGCATCGCCATCTTTCATGATGCCCACGGGCTGCCCATCGCACGCCACCACGAAACTCTCCATATACTGATCCGTCATGGTCGAATCTTCATCGTAACAGGTCTGTATGGCCTCACTCGCCGAAGGGAAAAACCGACCTTCCCCCAAAACATGGGCCTTCCAGCCCCGTTCAACCACCGACCAGTCGGCATTATACCGATCCATCGTCGTTACCATCCGCCCCCCGCCCGAAGCAATCCGGTAATCACGGCCATCCACAGATACATCCCGTAATTTTTGTTCCAGTGGCACAAAATAGTCCAAGGCACTTTTCGGGCCTACATCCCGGCCATCCAGCAAACCATGCACCCGCACCCTTTGCATGTTCTCACGGACACAACGGTCAAGCAGACAATACAGATGATCCACATGGCTATGGACATTGCCGTCAGAAATCATGCCCATCAGATGTAAAGTGCCACCATCTGCCGTTCGTCGGCACACCTCCTGCCAAGCCTTGCTGGTAAAGGCCGTGCCACTCTCCAAGGCCTCGCCCACCAGTTTGGCTCCCTGGGCAAAGATACGGCCAGCGCCAAGGGCGTTGTGACCCACTTCGGAATTTCCCATATCGTCATCGGAAGGAAGACCAACAGCTTTTCCATGGGCCTGCAAACGGGTCACCAGTTTTTCCCCCATCAAGCTGTCCAGTATTGGGGTATAGGCCATATACACACCATTGCTTTCATTGTCCGGCCCCAGCCCCACACCATCCATAATCACCGTCACCACCGGACCAGAAAAGGGGATATAGTCAGCAAGTCTTTGCACCTTTAGTTTTCCATTTTTTTGTGACATCCTTTCTCCTTTTGCAGTCTATGACTTCTTTTCATTAGGGCCTGTCCACAAATAAGTTGGACAAGATTGTGCTCAAATTTGGGTTAGCTTTGGTTGCGGCGATTGAACAGGTAAGCGAGACTCCGAAACCGCAATCGTAGTGGTGCTACGATGAGGATTTCGGAGTCTCGCAAGCTCGCTTACCTGTAATTGAGCCGCAGCCAAAGATAGCCTAAAGATGAGATGCAATCTGTTCAAGTTATTTGTGGACAGGCCCTTAATCACGATTCTCCCGCCGATGCCAAAAAATGCCGATACGCCATCACCCGGCTGTGAATGGCGACCACAGCCGTATCCACCTTCAAAATCCGCTCACCTATGGTAAAGGGGACAAAACCACATTCGGCAAACCGCTCCAGCTCGTAATCAACCCAGCCGCCTTCGGGGCCAACAGCCAGTAATATTCGCTCGGGCAAGGTCGTAATAACCGTCGGCAAGAAGGCGGAACTGGCAGGGTGGGCAATGAGCAGATGACTGTAATGGCTGCATCGGGACGGCAATATATCCTCGATAAAGGGTTTGAATCGTTGGTACATACACACCTCCGGCACCCGCGTGTCAACAGCCTGCTCCAACCCCTGCACAAGAAGAGGGCGATACTCAGCCTCACCCAGCAGAGTGGCATTCCAGAAGCTTTTCTCCACCCGCTGGGCGTGGATAACAAAAATGGAGCCCACCCCCAGAGCCGCCGCCTGACTGAAAATGCGTTTCAGCATAATAGGTCGGGGCAGGGCCAACAGCAGGTCAATGGGCGGCCGTTCAGGAAGTATGTCAGAAAAGTGCGTCTGTAACTCCACCTGAAAAGGAAATCGGGTGCGAAGGGAGAGCACAACGCCACTGCCCTTAGGTCCGTCAATCAGCCCCATCCGCACCGTATCGCCTATCTGCACATGAAGCACCTTGATCATATGCTCCGCCCGACGGCCAAGAAGGTGCACCCTGTCCCCCTGCACCTCCTGCTTTTCGACGAGGATAATGTTCATAGCGCCACCATAAAAGCGCTGTCTCCCTTCACATATATGGAGAGCGCATTGAATGCGTAGAATGTGTATTGCATGTTTCCAAAAAAGGCGATCTGCATTATGATCAAAAGTACCTGCCTGAAACATATAACGAAGGAACGACTGCCAGTCAAGGCGCGATGATTTGAAATGTTGCCTGACACTCCGCGTCAATGCCTCACAATCTTCAGCCACATTTTTCAATGAACTTCCAGGAAGCCCAACTCTACCTTGACAGCCTCCAGTTTCACAAGATTAAACTGGGACTTGACTCCATGCGCTCGCTTCTCGCCAGGGTCGGCCATCCCGAAACAACCTTGCGGTTCGTGCATGTGGCGGGTGCCAATGGCAAGGGCTCGGTGAGTATTACCCTGTTGACCCTGCTGGCCAGAGCCGGCTATAGAGTTGGGCTGTACACCTCACCCCATCTCAGTTCGGTGCGGGAGCGGTTCCGGATAGGCGATCAGTTTATCAGCCCCGAGAAATTTGCCGAACTGGCTACCCGAATCAAAATCGTGCTGGGTGAGGAGAAGATCACCTATTTTGAGTTTACTACCGCCCTGGCCCTGCTCTGGTTTGCCGAATCACGACTTGATCTGGTCATTCTTGAGACGGGACTGGGAGGCAGACTTGATGCCACCAATGTCGTGACTCCCCTGGTCGCGGTGATTACCAATGTAACGATGGATCATGAAGCGTATCTGGGAAACACCGTGGCCGCCGTGGCCGCCGAAAAGGCCGGAATTATCAAAGAAGGCGTGCCGGTGGTTTCGGGAGTGGCAGCAGATGATGGACTTGCGGTACTTCGTCGAACCTGCCATGAGCGACACGCCCCCTTGTATCTTTACGGAGAAGATTTCCTCTCGCAATCCGGAGCTGACCGCCTCTGGGACTGGATTCCAGTGCATACAGATCTGCATGGTGAACGCCATGAATCGTTGCGTTGCTCCATGCGCGGCAGTTATCAGATTATCAATGCCTCGCTGGCCCTGGCGACTGTGTCTTTACTGCAAAGACACGGGTTTTCGTTGTCACCGGAGACTCTTCGCCAGGGCCTTGCCGAGGTGCGCTGGCCGGGTCGCCTGGAGTCTTTCTGCCTGCACCGGCACAGCCGGAGGGTCGTTTCAGACACACAGGGAAAAGAGGGCGAAATCGTTTGCTATCTCCTTGATGGAGCCCATAATCCAGCAGGGGTAGAGAGCTTGGTTGACACCCTGAACCACGAATATGACTATCAGCGGCTCATTGTCGTCTGGGGGGCCATGATAGATAAGGATCTGGCCAAAACCCTGCCCCTCATCGGCAAACTGGCCGCTGTTCTGCTCCTGACCCAGCCAGAAGGCGAACGGGCAGCGACTCCAGAGCAGCTTTTGGCGCACCTGGATGAAACCACCCAAACCCGTTGCCGGCGTATTGCCAGTGTTGAAGAGGCCCTGCACCGGGCCGAAGAACTGGCAGAGACCGGCGACCTGATTGTGGTGGCCGGCTCCTTGTATCTGGTAGGGGCAGTCCGAAAACTTCTCTTAGGCGAACTGGTGACATAAATGGCGACAGACCTGACCGATTTTTTTGGTTTTGACGGCATGAACGAAGCAACCATCCGGGCCGAGCGGGGCAAGGCCCGCGACCTGCGCAAGAGTCGCTGGTGGCAGCAGCGGACAGCCCCGGGCCGCTGCTATTACTGCCAGCAGATCGTTTCTTTCAAAACCTTGACCATGGATCATCTGGTGCCGCTCACCCGCGGCGGCCGCAGCACCAAGGACAATCTGGTACCCTGTTGCAAGGATTGCAATAACAGAAAAAAAGATATGCTCCCCTTGGAATGGGAAGCATATCTGGAGTCATTGGAAAAAGACCCTGCCTCTTAACTCTGCTTTGTCGTGCGCCGTGCTAAGGTGCTGTTTTTCAGCGGGTGCGAATCCCGCCCGGTAACTTTCGTCCCCTGGTTCACATGCGCCGCATGGGAACCAGGAAATAATAATTCTGTTCCCTTTTCCCATAGAGAATCCTGCCACCCTTGAAAGAAAAACCAAGGAAGGTGATCCGGTCTGTGGCCGCCACCGAACTCTTCTGCTCATTGACTTTGAGCTTGAGCTTTACCTCCAGGAAACGACGGATACTTTCCATGACACGCCTTCCCGCCCGAGGACTCCTGGCCAAAATGACAAGGTCATCCGCGTACCGGGCAAATTTGAGCCGTTCCAGAAGGCAATCATTTGGGTCGGGCCGGCCAATGCCGCGCCCTGCAACTGTTCCCCCGGTCGGGTTCATCACAGTACAGGAGCACATTGAGGCGCCTTCCCTTCTCTTTGTTCGGCCCTTCGGCTGGGTGAATCCATCTCCGCTTTTCTATTCGCGAAGCTCGTTTCCAACCGCCCAATCGCGGGCGGCTTCCTATGCCTACTATGGCCTCTGCTGACTCCTGTCCGGCTACTCTGCATGTTGCCACACAAAGCGCGGCCATGTTTGCACACGACAGCTCCCTGAACAGGTCTCCCCGGATAAGAACATGAACTTTCGCTATGCAGTCGCAGCATTTACCGTACCCCCTGAATCCAGGGCTTTGTCATGTTGTGCTGACTTACCCGGAGGCTCGGCCTTATATGCCATTTCTGTTCGTCGATTCATAGCTTTACACTCCGGCTTCCTTCAGACCTTTCCTCACGAAAACGCCCTTGCCTTCGGTTAGTATTTGTGTTTCTATCTTCACGACAGTAACAGGATTCATATACAGGGGACTTACACCCCATTAGTTCACGCCCGTGCCGGGCGTACACAAATCGTTCCAGCGGACGCGCAAAAAGCCGCGCGCCGCTGAACTCAAACATTAAGTCTCACAAATATTACTGACACTCAAAATTATGATTCAAGAAATAGCCAATTCATTTAAAGCAATCTTGTATGATCGAATTGTTAGCCCATTATCCGGAGCTTTTATTTGTTCATGGCTTGTAATCAATTGGAAAATCCCTTTATATTTTTTCACGAGTAAAATAGATATTACTGAAAAGATTGATTTTCAGACCTCGTAAACAACATGCCAAAAGCGTCATTTTTTTTGGACATTTGTTATTGGCTCTTCGCCGACCTCAACGAATAGCCATTTTCCGGCTGGAGTGCGTGCTCCGAGATTTGTCAATTTGCGACAAAGCAGCTCTTGTGCACATCTGCGCCTTGGTTGTTGCAGCGGCTCAAGTCGTACCGTAACTTCAGTCTTGGTTGACTTGATCCAGCCATGACAATTTGTGATTGCATAAAACAGATCCACCAGCTCATTTTCCTCAACACAATGCGGGCGGAGCCAGTCCACCATCTGCTTTCGGGCATTCCAGACAGAAGA
>DYDK01000239.1 GCA_020717935.1 Desulfocapsa sp. | reverse complement strand
CCCGGATACCCCAGAAATACAAGAATACCGTAGTTTTCACAAATTGCTTTCGTAAACATGTGGCAATTTTTTTGATAAAAATAAAAATTTTACTTGACATTCCAATAAGATAGCGACTTTTGCTCTTTATAAGCAATATCAACCACTTATAAGGAGCAGCCATGTCAAACTATCGTAGAGCACTTGTGAAAGCACGGGAAAGAGAAATTATTCGCAACGATAAAATCACGCTGCGCAAGCACCTGAATGCGGATGCGCTCTTTGCAACCATGAGAACCGGTTTCGGCAAAATCCCCGATCATCGTCCGGGCGAGGTCACCATTTCGCTTGCCGATGCCCTGATGTCCGGTTTTGCCATGTTTTCCCTCAAAGACCCTTCTTTGCTGGCCTTTGATGAACGGCGTCATGCGCCACAAAACCTGTTAACCATATACGGCATGGGCAATATCCCTTGCGACACCACGATGCGTGAAATTCTCGATGGCGTTGACCCCCATAATCTCCGACCGCTGTTCAAGGATGCGTTCCGGGCCTTGCAACGGGGCAAGGTGCTGGAAAAGATGCTGTTCATGGATGTTGGCTACCTGTTGAATCTTGATGGCACCGGATATTTTTCATCCAAGACGCTGCACTCCGATGCGTGCCTGCAACGAGTTAGCGCAAAGACGGGACAAGTGACATATCATCTTCAGGCTGTGGGAGCCGCGCTTGTTCACCCTGATTGCAAAGAGGCGATAGTTCTCTGTCCCGAGACGATCAGACAGCAGGACGGACAGACCAAAAACGATTGCGAGCGCAACGCCATCAGGCGGTTGCTTGGTAAGTTGCGTCAAGACCATCCGCACATGAAGTTCATTGTCAATGAGGACTCTCTGAGTTCCAACGCACCGCATATTGATGATCTTGAGGAGTATAATTTTCATTACATCCTGGGGGTTAAAGAAGGTGACCACAAGTTTCTCTTTCAGTATGTTGCTCAAGCCGTGGAACAGGGTGAGGCTGTTGAGTTGACCATCGAAGATGAGAAAAACACGGCTATAACTCATAGTTTCCGTATCGTGTACCGAGCCCCGCTCAACAAGTCGCACCAGGAGAAGCTGGTAACCTTTGTCGAATATTGGGAGCTCAACAACAAGACCGGTAAAAAGCAGCATTTCAGCTGGATTACAGATTTGGAGGTCACCGAGAAAAATGTCTGCCAGTTTATGCGCGGCGCCCGCGCTCGGTGGAAAATAGAGAACGAGACATTCAATACCCTGAAAAACCAAGGGTACCAGTTCGGCCACAACTTTGGTCTGGGAAAGCAACATCTCAGCGAGGTGTTCGTCCTGCTCATGATGCTGGCCTTCCTGGTTGACCAGATTCAGCAGTTGTGCTGCCCTCTCTTCCAGGCAGCCTGGAAGAAATGGAAAACCAAACGATCTTTCTGGGAGAAGGTACGCATTCACTTCCATGCGTTTGTTATTGGAACCATGGAGGAACTGTATCGTTCACTTTTGAACCACGAGCCTGTGCCGTTACCCGAGTAACGCGCAACAAGTCCGGGAATTTTCAAAGAGCAGTACTCTTGTCTGAAATTAACTGAGACAGGGGCGGATGAACAGGTATGTCCAAAAAAACAGGCTCATCTACCAAAAATGAGTCTGCCGGCAGAAATGGAACCGGTCACGAAACAGTTTTTCTGTTTTGCTCATGCCAGCCGCGGCGAATCGCAACTTTCAGACGGTCGAATCCGACCCTCCGGGAATGGCTGGCAATAAACTGACAAAAACGACCATCCACTCAATGCCTGACCAGTATTCGTCAGGAAACAAGAAAATCGCATACCTGGCTTGAATTATGTGTTTTGGCATAGATACTTTTCTCAGGACAAAAAACAGCATGTTGAAGACAGGCACATGAGTTTGAACAAATTTACCAAAAGATTGTGCGATAAAGCAGGGGTTCCCCTATTCACTCTGCATCAGTTTAGACACCTTGCAGCAACGATACTAAAAGATAGTGGCGCGGGCTTGTCACAGATGCAGTACAGATGCAGTTGTTTTTGAGACACGATGAACAGAAAACCACAGAGATTTATGCTGGATTCCTTGACAATTCGACGAAAGAACAGTCAATTTACCTTGATTCCTTCTGGGCTGAGAAACTGGCTGAAACTGCGATACCTATTGATAGATAATAAAAAATGATAACG
>DYDK01000024.1 GCA_020717935.1 Desulfocapsa sp. | reverse complement strand
TAACCTAAATCTGAGCGCAATCATGTCCAAGTTATTTGTGGACAGGCCCTTATTACAACAAATGAACGATATCGTCAACAGTGAGGGCCTTTGCCAAGAGTCGTTGACGGGTATCAGAGAAGAATAACTCCGTACCAGGAAAACTTCCCTCCAAGGTAAAACCACCACTTTTGAGCCGACGCAAGCCCGTGAGATGGGCTCCACAACCAAGGTATTTGCCAATATCCGCAGCCAGAGTTCGAATATATGTCCCCTTACTGCACACCACCCGCAAGGAAAGCTGAACGACATCATCACCTGCAAGGTCTCCGCCACCATCCGTCCTTTCCAAGGTCTCAATAAACACAGGGCGCGGATCTTTGATGATGCTAATTCCCTGTCGTGCATACTGATACAGAGGTTTTCCCTGGTGTTTCAAGGCAGAATAGATCGGTGGAATCTGCAATTGTTCCCCCCGAAATGCGCAAAGACAGTCTTCGATGCTTTGAGCCGATAAGAAACCCACCGGATGCCGAGCCACCACTGCTCCTTCAGGATCGAAGGTCTCGGTTTCAACCCCCAGGCAGAGGGTGGCCAGATACTCTTTTTGCCCATTCATCATCATGGAAATCATACGGGTAGCCGCTCGACCTGCACAAACCACAAGTAGGCCGGTGGCAAAGGGATCAAGAGTTCCGGCATGACCCACTTTTTTCATTCCCAAGGCCCGCCGAACACCGCTTACCATCTTAAATGAAGTCGGGCCAGCAGGTTTGTCGATGACAAAAACACCGGACTCGAAAGATGTATCCCCACCACCTGATTTTTCATTACCACATGCAACATTACCGATCGAATCCATCACCGTTTCAGCAAAATCATCATCCGCCATCACCCCAATGCCTTGCTCAAAGCAGCAAGAACAGATTCCCGCACCTGCTGTAAAGATTGGCCAAACATACGAAAGCCAGCGGCATTGCGATGACCACCACCACCAAATCCAGCGGCCACATCGGAAACATCACAACCACCTTTGGCCCGTAAGCTTACCGATATCCCACCCTCTTTGGTTTCTTTGAGAAAAACCGCCACCTTCACCGAACTCAAAGCACGCAGATAGTTAATAAAACCTTCGGAGTCTTCAGGTTTTGCCCCACAATCAGCAAGCATCTTATGAGTCAAGGAGATAAAGGCCAACCGCTCCGATTCAAAAAGTTCAAGAGAACCCAAAACCTGCTCCATAAGTCGTAATCGTTGCAGAGAATAATTATCATACACCAACCCTGCCACTTCCTCAGGATGCACCCCACATTCCACCAATTCGGCGGCAATCCGCAGAGTTCTGGGACTGGTACTCTCATACCGGAATGAACCAGTGTCTGTCGAGATGGCCACAAATATATTAAAGGCCGCATCATACGAAAGTACCTCCCCCAGCGCCATTGCCAGCTCATAAACCATCTCGCCAGTGGAGGAGCGACGCGAATCAAGCCAGCGAAAATCACCAAAGTCACGATGACCACGATGATGATCAATCACCACAAAAGGATGCAAATGCAAAAGCTCCCGCTTTTCCCGCCCCAAGCGGTCACAATCACCACAATCTAAAGACACGGCGGCAACATTGCCGTTGGCGGCAGTCATAAAATTTTGTAGCGCTACGATATCTGTTTGTCCGAGATGACAACCAGGCAAGAAATCATAGAGATGAGAGACCGGCTCTTCCAAATAGCGAAAAACCTTTTTCCCCATCCTTTCCAGAATCTCGGCCAGACCAAAAAGCGAGCCCAGGGCATCACCATCGGGATGAAGATGGGTCATAAGGACAAAATTATCGCGTTCTCTGAGAATTCTGCTGATCTCTTCAGGAACTTTGTTCATCATCGCTCCCCCTTTCGTTGGCAATTTCTTGAAAAAGTTGTTCCATCTCTGCCACCTTTTCAACCTGACGATCATAGACAAAATGCAGTTCTGGCGTATACCGCATATTCAACGCCTTGGCCAGATGACTCCGCATGAATCCTTTGGCCCGCTGCAAGGCCTCTTCTGCATCCACATGCCTCTTTTTTACATCAGGAACAGTAAAAAAGATCCGGGCATACGAGAGATCATCGCTCAACTGCACCCGAGAAAATGCGACGGAGACCAGCTTAGGATCACGAACTTTTGTTAAAAGAAGCATGGACAACTCATTGCGGATCGCTTCTGCCACCCGTACCGATCGTTTTTGTTCACTCTTTGGCCCAAGACCAATGGAGCTTAATGTCTCTTTAGGACTTCGCATATCGGATACCACAAAAAAAGAAAACAAGCTATTCCGTCAAAAAGGTGGGGAGAGCATTCTCCTAATGGGGGACCCCAGCCCACAAAAAAACAACACTTGAGAGAGCCTTTGAGAGTTAACTTCCCAGGCTTGCCGCCACTTCATTCAGAACAAAAGCCTCAAGATTATCGCCCTCAAGCAGGTCATTAAAATTATCAATCCCGATACCACACTCAAAGCCGGACAAGACCTCCTTGACATCATCCTTGACGCGGCGTAAAGAACCAATCTTGCCGGTAAAGAGAACCACTCCTTCACGAATAACCCGAACCGAGGCCTTGCGGGTAATTTTCCCCTCAGTGACTGAACAACCAGCGATGGTGCCAATCTTCGGAACATGGAAAAGCTGCCTAACCTCGGCATTACCAATGACCTCCTCAACAAAGGTCGGCTCCAGCATCCCGACCATCGCCTTTTTAATATCATCGAGCGCGTGATAGATAACATCATAGGAGCGGACATCCACATGTTCCCGGATGCTCAGCTCTTTGACCTTGGTAGTTGGCCTGACATTAAAACCAATGATAATGGCATCCGAGGCCGAGGCCAGAAGAATATCAGATTCAGTAATAGTTCCCGTACCTTCGTGCAGAATCCGCACCTTCACCGCATCGGTGGAAAGTTTTTCAGCGGCCGAACAGAAAGCCTCCAAGGTTCCCTGCACATCGGCACGGAGGACAAGACGAAGTTCCTGAACTTCCGTCTCGCTGATCTGTTCAAAGAGCCGATCCAGAGAGACCTTGGAACCGGATGCCAGTTCAAGCTCGCGGGCCTTGAGAATACGGGCTTGGCTGACACTTCTCGCCATCTTCTCATCGGTGACCACGATAAACTCGTCCCCTGCCTGGGGAACACCGGTCAGACCCTGCACCTCCACCGGAATGGAAGGACCAGCCTCAGTCAAAGATTTGTTCTTATCATTATTTAAGGCCCGTACCTTACCACTGAACTGACCGACCACAAAATAATCCCCAGGCTTCAAGGTTCCTTCCTGCACCAGGATTGTGGCCACCGGGCCTCGCCCTTTATCAAGTTTGGCCTCAACGACCCGGCCTTTCGCTTTTCTGGTAGCATCGGCCTTGAGCTCCATTACTTCGGCCATGAGTTGAATCGACTCCAGCAGATTGTCAATTCCAACACCCTTCTTGGCCGAAGTCTCACAGTACATGGTTTGTCCACCCCAGTCTTCGGGAACCAGCCCGAGATCAGAGAGTTCCCGTTTGACCCGATCCACATCGGCATTCTCCTTGTCAATCTTGTTTACCGCAACCAACATGGGAACTCCAGCGGCCTGGGCATGGCGAATAGCCTCACGCGTCTGATCCATGACCCCGTCATCGGCGGCCACAACCAGCACCACCAGATCGGTGATCTGGGCCCCACGAGACCGCATTTCGGTAAAAGCCGCATGGCCAGGGGTATCAACAAAAGTGACATCACCGGCCAGAGAAGTCACATGGTAAGCGCCGATATGCTGGGTAATGCCACCGGCCTCGCCATCGGCCACATCAGTCTTTCTGATGGCATCAAGGATCGAGGTCTTGCCGTGATCGACATGGCCCATGACCGTAACCACTGGTGAACGGGGCAAAAGCTCGCCTCCACCCTCTTGGTCATTGAGCTGCTGAACACCAATCTCTTCGGTAAATCCCTGTTCTACCTCGTAGCCAAAATCTGCCGCGATAAGAATGGCAGTATCCACATCCAAGGCCTGATTGAGAGTGGCCATGACGCCGAACCCCATCAACTTGGCAATGATTTCATTAGACTTGACCCCCATGCGATGGGCAAGATCCGCAACACTGATCGTCTCCAGAACTTTAATTCGTTTTTTGATGGCCTTCATCTCAACGACCGACTGAATCGCCTTGCGCTCAATCCGCCCCCGGCCTTTTTTACCCCGCTTGCCAGTTGCTGAGTTATACTCATCGCCAAAGCGAGTCACCTGTACTTTACCACGACCTTTCTGGCCCAACTTATCTGCCTTCCAGGCACCACCTTTCTTTTGATCGGCATCATCACTCTCGTCGTCTCGCTTCCCTTTTTTCTTGCCTTTACTAGCATCGGCACCAGCAGTCGTCGTATCCGGCGCCGGTTTCACGCCAGCTTTTATGGATGGGGCTGCTGCCTTGTAGCCACCGCCAGCGGCAGGGCGGGAAGATTTTTCAGGTCGATCCGTTGGTCGTTCGGTTTTTTTGCGCGAATTTTCCTCGGATGACGATTTCTCTTCAATCGGAATGACAATACTCCCAACCACCCTAGCCAATCCTTTTCGCGCTGCCGGATCACGATCTGTATGCCCAGTTCGCTGTTTTTCGCCGCGAATGTGGACAGCAGGAAAAGCTCGTGTTTCTTTATGCAAGGCTTTATTTTGCTCGGTGAAATCAACCATAACCGGAGCAACAGGCCCCTTAATATCTGCGTCAACAGGTACAGATTCATCACCATCATCAGCAGGGGTACCCACTGACACTTCAGGTAGCGACTCAATAACAGGGGGAGCAACGATCTCCACCGGAGAGCTTGCCAGCACCGCAGGGTCATCAGTCTTGACCTCGTTTTTTATCTCTACCTTCTCCTCTGTGCCCGCATCATCAGCCAGCGCCACAACACCTTCATCTTCGGGGACAGATACAGGGCGACGGCGAATCACTGTTGGCCGCCGTACCACAGCAGGGGCCTCTTCAACGGCGGCTTTCTTCTTTGCCTGTTCTCCCGTCTTCGAACCCTGCAAGAGCAACGACCGAATCTTTTCGGCTTCAATATCATCAACAGTTGAATTGGCTCCTTTAAGCTCGTAACCAAGTGCCAGCAACTTTTCCGTCACTAATTTGCTGCTCATCCCAGCTTCTTTAGCCAACTCATAAATTCTTACCTTACTCATTCCTTACTCCCGTCTCTCTTTTAGGGGCCGTTAAGAAATAGCCCTTTCATTTTCATTTCTTTACGGCCTATTATACCGTTCATGAAATGAAAATGAATAGGTTATTTCAAACGGCGGCTTACCCCAACGCCTGTTCACTGCCGCAACCCTTCACAAACACACAACTCGATCCCTACTCACCAAGCCTGAATGCCCTTTTCCATCTTTTGGGCTGCCGTAGAAACGCAACCCCACACCCCTCATTTCGACAACAATAGGCCCCTCGACCATTTTTTCTGTGCTGCCTGTCCTCAACCGGCTTGCCATCTTCCAGAACAAAACGAGATAAGTTCTTTTTTTCCGCCTTTATCCGACAGACACAACATGTTCGAACAGGCAGTGTCACACCCGTTTCCATCTGCGGGCCAAGTTCCTTATTCCTGCGGGTCAGACCCAGCCTCATCTTCTCGCTCAATCTCAACGGGTTCGCTCTCAGGCGCAACATCATCAGACACTGGTTTCTCAGGTTCACCATCAACGACAGTCACGGCATCCCCTTCCTCTTTCAGCTCTTCCACAACCCGCTTTCTCATAATGGGGGCGTCTGGATCCAACCCCAAACTGTTTCTTGCCGCCTGAATCAGATAGACGGCCTGCTCATCACCAATGGCCCGCAACACCGTCAAATCTTCAATAGCGGCCTCAGCAAGGATGGCAGTAGAAAGAATATTCCGAGAAAACAATTGATCAGCCAACGCCTCTTCGACCCCTTTGAGAGCCAGCAAAGATTGATAGCCAGGATTCTCAAGATTGGCGTATCGTTGTTCACTCTTGACATCAATCCGCCATCCCAGAAGCTTGGCGGCCAGACGCACATTCTGCCCCTGCCGTCCAATAGCAAGAGAAAGCTGATCATTGGGGACAATAACCAATAACGACTTGGCGTCTTCATCAACCATAACCATGCTTACCTGGGCCGGAGCCAGTGCATTATAGGCATATGTGGCTGGGTTAGGACTCCAGTGCACAATATCCACCCGCTCACCCTGCAACTCCTGCACGACATTCTGCACCCGCGAGCCCTTCATACCCACACAAGCTCCAACCGGATCAACATCAGCCTCGGATGAAGTAACCGCAATTTTGGCCCGAAATCCTGGATCACGACTCACGCCCATGATTTTGACAATTCCTTCAGCAATCTCGGGGACTTCCATCTCAAACAATTTAACCAGAAAATCGTCATGAGTTCGTGAAAGCAACAGCTGCGCCTCCTTGACTCCCTTTCTCACATCAACCAGATAGGCCCTGACCCGATCCCCCTGCTTAAAAGATCGCTTGGGAATCTGCTGATCCTTAGGCAAAATGGCCTCAGTTCGTCCCAGATTGATGATCATATTACCGCGTTCAAACCGTTGAACAATACCACTGACGACCTCGCCAATACGATCCTGGAACATCTCACAAATAACATCTCGTTCCGCATCTTTCATCTTATGGATAATGACCTGCTTTGCTGATTGGGCGGCGATACGGCCCAACTCGGCGATATTATCCATTTTTTCACCAAGCTCATCATCTAACTGAGCTTCCGGGTCAAGAGCCAGGGCAGCAGCCAAATCGATCTCTGCCTGTTCGTCCATCACCTCTTCGACCACCGTGCGGAACTGAAAGACTTCGATC
Organism: Desulfocapsa sp.; assembly: GCA_020717935.1. Lineage (GTDB taxonomy): Bacteria > Desulfobacterota > Desulfobulbia > Desulfobulbales > Desulfocapsaceae > UBA2270. The sequence continues at coordinate 5,616 of DYDK01000024.1, read as the reverse complement.
TCACCATATTCTTCATTATATCGAACCTCAATCTCCCGCCTGCTGCCCAATTTCTTTCGTGCGGCAGACAAAACAGCCTCTTCTATGGCCTCAATCAGCAGCTTTCTCTCAAACCCGCGGTCTCTGCTGATCTGGTCGATTATTCGTTTCAAATCCGATAACATTTTCGTTCCCCATCTTTATAACGAATGGTCATTTCAATACAGAAAAGCCATTCCCTTACCAGCAATGCCGCCCCCAAGGGACAAGCCGCTCTTCTTATTTCCGTCGCATCCCGTACAATCTCACAAAGACAGCCGTGCCTTGCGGATCTGTGTCAAGACGAGATGACACGGCGTCCCATCCTCAAGCGCCAGATCAACCGCATCGTCTTCGGCCTTCACAATATTACCAATAAATGTTTTTTGTCCCTCGACATCCTCTCGCAGTTTAATCTTCGCTTTCTTACCAATATATCGTTGAAAATCTTGCATCCCCTTCAACGATCGTTCCAGCCCTGGTGAAGAGACCTCAAGGTGGTAGCCGTGGGCAATACAATCTTCGACATCAAGGAAATCACTGAGCTCACGACTGACTCTGCGACAATGCTCCACGGTAATCCCAGCCTTGCCATCGATATAAACACGCAAGACCCAGCCATGCCCTTCAAGACGAAACTGAACCTCCACCAACTCCAGCTCCATGGACGGCAAGAGTGTTTCGGCAAATGCCTGCACTTTTTCAACAACCACACCGCTCATCTTCAACCCATTTCATTATTATCACGAAACAAACTGCCTATTGTTACCAGTCCAGGCGATGGAAATAAAAAAAGTGGGCAAGCCCACTTTCAAATCCACCTGCATCACCCCGCATGATACACATGGTATAACGACAACAGACCAACAATCCAGCCATTTCGATATCGCCCATGCATTCGTGCTCGACCGAAACATTTGGAGCGGGCAACGAGATTCGAACTCGCGACCCCAAGCTTGGGAAGCTTGTGCTCTACCAACTGAGCTACACCCGCACACAACCCTATAAAACTTCTTATATAAAACACAGACTGAGAAAATTGTCAAGATAGAAGCAGACCAACGGGATACTCTGCGACACTTGGAGCCATGCGGCACATGGGTAGCAGAAAAACCCTCACCGAGAACCTTATTCCAGGCAAAGCACCAACCGTTTGCCCATAACTGCCGCCGCTCGGTCGAGTTGTTTCAAAGTAGGCCAGTGATGAGGATCCTCAAGCCGCTTCGCCGCCGGCCAGGAGGTGTCAAGGGCGCGAGCCAGGACGGAGAGCGGCTGACTGCCGCGTTGCACCCGAATAAGAATAGCCGCCTGTATTTGAGCGTCTGGAGCGATATATCGTACATCATCACCTTCATGAATGGACGGCACAGGGATTTCCTGATTATTGTCGAGCCTGAACCCGAGCACCCCGCTTAACGCCTCCCGCGCGTTCAACTCTGCTTCTTCCATGGTCTCGCCATCAGTCATGGCCTCGGGAATATCAATAAACTGAACGAAGAATCCACCTTCATCCTCTTTGCTGAATCGTGCCGGATAGACTGGTTTCATTTGAATATCACCCCTGTTTGTTTTTGCAGGCCGGAAAGAAGGCCCGGCTTCAAATCCCTGCCGCCATGCACGGGAACAGACACCGACCGGCCATCAAGGGTCATGATATGGTCCAACCACCACCCGGACGCTATCAGTTTCTTGAAGACCTGTTTCCCGTTCATAGCCACATGATATATCAATTTTGATACAGCACCAACGATTCATAACAACCTTCGGTGATGCTTTAGAATGATTTAAGTTTACTCTGACCCCAATTCGCTATGACCCCAATTCGCTATATTTCGTGCAATTTGCTTGCATACAGCAGAAGAAAATGTGAGGGGGAATCTCACCGAAAGCTTGTTACGAGGCATCCAGAGGAGAATTGATAAAGACCTGTGGAGACACTTGGAATTTTGCACTCAATGCTTTTACCTGCCTGATATTCAAACTTCGTTTTTCATTCAAGACCTCCGACACAACCCCTTGACTGCCAATCTCAGGCAAGTCTGATTGTTTCAAACCATGCTCGTTCATTAAATAACGAAGAACCTCTCCAGGTAAGCCATGTACCGGAGGAACAGTGCGCTTTTCATATATTTCGATGAAGTCCCCCAAAACTTCCATCAGTGATGCAAGAGGGTGATTTTCATTTTCACCTATTTCATCAATCAAATCGTCAAGGAATGAAACACGGTTTTCATACTCCGCGTCTGAGTGTGGGACAGAAAGAATGTCTTTGACCAAAGGCCAGACATGGACAATATCTTCAAATTGTTGATTCATCACGCCCCCTCCTTCCATTTATTTTTGTCATATTCTCCATGCGTTAGAGTGCCTTGAAAATTTTGTCGTCTGTTTCCCTCCCGTTCCACCTTCCTCCCCACAGCGGGACATCATTCGTGTATCATACAAAACCTATCTCGAATCTTTTCCCGAACACACGCGCAACTTTCTCAAGGGTCTTGATCGTGGGATTAGCTTTACGTGGATTTTCAAGACGTTGATACACCTGATACGAAATATGCAGATGGCGAGCCACCTCTATTTGTGAACGATCAGCGCGCAGCTTGCGCAACATGATTGCCACTGCAATATGTGGAGCCACAGGAATCTGGTACATTTCCGGGCCGGCGCTTGATGATGGTTCCGGGATGGTAAAATTCCGTTCAAAATCAGATTCCAGACAACCATTCAAAGCCCCTTCAGCACTTACAAGCGCTTCATCGAGCGACTTGCCAAAGGTGATAACATTTTCCAGGTCGGGAAAAGTGACAAGGTAGCTATCATCATCTTTCACAATATGGGCAGGATACTTTAACATGGTCATTACTCCTTTATTTTTGCCTGTTTGAGGATGGCATGCAACAACCCTTTTGGCAGATCAGTTGAGCCATGCACGGGAACAGGGATTGAACGGCGTCCTTCATGGATCATGATATAATGACTGCCTGAAACACGATCAAGACACCAACCATGTTCTTCCAGAAGTTTTTTGAGTTGTTTTCCAGTCATAAGATCTATATACACCTTACATGCTGCATATCAAGACACTCTGGAAAAAATATCCTGGTTTCCATGCGGCGCATGGGAACGAGGGGGAACCAGTAATTTTCTCTTTATTCTGCGGTTCGTTTTTCTATTCCGCTCTTCCTATGCTCGCAAGCCACTGCCGGGCAACCGCACCAGCAAACCAGAAAAACGCAAAAGTCACTGTCCGCCGCGCACTAACCGCACCTGAAAGTCGCTGTTGCGATTATAGTTGAACGAATTGCCATAATTGAAGTTGACATACCACGCGTAGTCCGAATAGTCGGCATAGGGAGACCCAGACCAGACATCCGAAGAGAGCGTATTGGGAAATCGGGTCAGGTTGATGGCTGGGCCAGAACATTTTTCTTCAACGATGGAGGTCAGCTCCTTGATATTGGGAAGCCGCCAGTCGGTATATCCTGCAAAACCCCCGCCGCCATTCACAACCCCTGGTCGTTGCAGGGCGGCCCGCCAGGTAAACGAGGCGGCAGCCCCGGTGTCACACAAATTTCCCGTAACCCCTTCCATACATTTCTTCCACGACAGGCCGGTAACAGTATCGGTAATGGTGCCGTCACCATTATCCGTCAACTGACTGTCCGGGGTTGAAGCGACCATATAGGCGTTGCAGGTCTGGGCCTGAGCAGGATGAATGGATGATAAAAAACAGCAGCAAAAAATCAGGGGTGAGATGATCCGCATAATACGACTCCTGTTTAAGATGTTGAAAGGATGGTTAAAGATTCAACACAACGACGACAAAGCCCGCCTTTCAGGTATCCCCGTTGACGGACAATAATTTTACTGACGGCAAAACGGAGGTGTAGTGGCTGGGAATCCCGCGCAGCAGTATAACAAGGCACGACTGAGCGCCCACAGGGGCGGGTTCCTTGTATGATCGATATTGCCGGCTCTCGGGATTCTCGTTCCCATGCGCCACATGGGAATGCGGTCTGGATGTGCCCTGTATAAGAAATCCCCTTGGGGAACGCCGCATCCCGTTTCGGATTCATGCTGGCAGCCTTTTCATAAGACACTCGGGCCTGCGACGCAGGCGCGGAGGGGTTCCCATGCGGCGCATGGGAACCAGGGTATTTTGACCATCCCTCTCCCTGTCCCCTACGATCGTCGTAGCGAGTGACGGGCTGTTCTATCTCCAGCAACAGACGATTGCAATCCCTCCAGATGGGCAGGCCAAGTCCTGCGCTCATACGGCCTCCCGTTGCGTTATTAAAAAGTCAAAAAACAAAAGTCACTGTCCGCCGCGCACTAACCGCACCTGATAGCCGTTGCCGCGATTAACGCCGCCCGAATCGCCATTACCGAAGTCGACAAACCACGCATAGACCGAATAGTCGGCATAGGGAGACCCAGACCAGACAACCGAAACCACTGGGGTATTCGGAAAATACTCCGTATCAATAGCCGGAGCAACCCGATCAAAGGAAACAATCCCCTGCAATTCCTTACGGGTCGGCATTCGCCAGTCGGAATGGCCGCACCAGCCAGCAGCGTTGACGCGGGCGGTGTAGGCCTCGGTATTGCAATAAGTGGCTGGCTGACCGGCGACATAGCCCTCGCAGGAGTTGCCGGAAGAATCGGCATAGCCAACCTCCCCGCCATTGGTGGCGGAATCGGAGTTATACCAGGTATAGCTGTCATTCTGGTCGTGCAAGTCACTGTTTGCAGTCTTGACCTCCCAGATAAGGCCGGTGACATTATCCTGAACGCAGGCCCATGGGGTAGTGGTATAGACAGCGGCCTGATTGGCCAGCGGATTGCCGTTGGCATCGAGCTTGGTGAAGCTGAAACCGGCATGGCCGTCAGAATTATCGTTGTTGGTGAAATCACGGCCATGGGAGCAATCCTGAGCGCCGATAGTCTCACCAGTGCAGTCGGGATTATTGCCCGATGGATAGCTGCCGCCCCAGTTGATGCCGGTGTCGTTGAGATGCCGCACAAATGGTGGTGGTGGTGTGGATGGATTCTTCAATAATAACAATTTGATACACAGGCTGAAGCGCGCCCTGTTCGGCCTGAGCACCCCCATAAAGCATGACGGATGCCAGCACACAGCAAGTTATGACCGTATTTTTTGTTTTTTTCACCACTGCCTCCTGTTGCAAAAAAAGAAAGGGGCTGGAGGGATGAACCAGCCCGTTGCTGAAAATGAATAATGATTCACATTTCATACTCCTTCGTTTGGGGGAAAGCAAGAAAAATAACGGGGTTATAGTGGGGGGGGCAAAGATAACATATTAGCTTTATTGCCTATTTAATCTCGTAATCTCGCTCCCATACGCCGCCTGTAGTCCGCCGGGGACAGAATGAATTTCGGAGTCTCGCAGGCTCGCTTACCTGCATACAGCCGCAAAATAAATTCAGCCCCCTCAGTTCTACTTTGTCAGATTACCTGAAACAGCAAACTGTTCAGCCCCCCACACACACACCGAACCACCCCCAACCCCCTCCTTAGCCAACTGTCCTTTACCCATATTTCCGCTGGACACCGGAGTTATGGGACGCAGGAGGTGG
>DYDK01000023.1 GCA_020717935.1 Desulfocapsa sp. | reverse complement strand
TAAATTTCCGTTTTCGATTATATATTTTCCTTTTCTGATTTCTTATCGTATGAAGGTGTATCATGTTGCGAAATTCCTCTCGCCCTGAGCACTATTGGCTTTTATTATTCCATTTCCCATGATTTGTGCAACCTTTTACGCACACCATGAAATTTCAAGGAGATTCGTATGTTAATAAAAGACTGGATGGCAACCACCATTTTAACCGTGGATGCCAACACCTCGGTCATGCGGGCCACTCGCATCATGAAAGAGAATAATATCCATCGCCTACCTGTCTTATCTCATGGCAAACTGGCGGGCATCATCACCGACCGTGACCTCAAAGATGCTTCTCCTTCGAGCACGACCGACATGGATCTGCACGAGATGTATTACCTGCTCTCGGAGATGAAGGTCAAGGATGTCATGACCGGCAACCCCATCTGCCTCAAGAAAGATGATACCCTCGAAAAGGCGGCCATGGTTATGCTGCGGGAAAGGATTTCCGGACTGCTCGTTGTTGACGATAATGGCAGTCTGGTGGGCCTGCTTTCAGAATCCGATATCCTCAAGGGGTTTATCCATGCCACCGGCATCCAGGATGGGGCCTATCAATTTGTGATTGATATGGCGGACACGGGCGGTTCGGTTTCTAAATTGATTGATGTCCTGCGCCAGCATAAGGCCCGGGTGCTCTCTATCCTCACCTCCTTTAATGATGCCCCCCCAGGCTTCAAGCGTGTATCCGTGCGGATTTTGCCAGAAGCGGGCGGCGTTGAAGCACTGGCTCAAGAGATTGGGGGAATGGGTGGATACAATATTGTCACCCAGAGCCTTGATGACCTCAGTAATCTGCCAAAAAAATAATCAATAAGAAACTCAGATTTTTCAATTTATCGATTTTCCGTCTTACCAATTTTATTCGATACCCTCATGAACTTATCAGCAAAAGGAGATTTTTCCATGTCACGAAAAATGGTCACCATCGACGGCAATCAGGCCTGTACCCATGTTGCCTATGCCCTGAGCGAAGTCATTACCATCTACCCGATTACCCCATCCACCCCGATGGCGGCTGAATCCGACACGAAATCAGCAGGATTGCAGGAGAATATCTGGAACTCGGTGCCGGTTGTGACCCAGATGCAGTCTGAGGCCGGTGTTGCCGGCTCCCTGCATGGATCGCTGGCAACCGGTGCCCTGTGTACCACCTTCACCGCCTCTCAGGGCTTGTTGCTGATGATCCCCAATATGTACAAGATCGCCGGCGAACTGACCCCCACAGTTTTTCATGTCACTGCCCGCTCCATTGCCTGCCAGGGACTCTCCATCTTTGGCGACCATAGCGACATCAATGCCATCCGTCAGACCGGCTGGGGCATTCTCGCCTCCCAGAATGTCCAGGAGTGTATGGACATGGCTCTGATTACCACCCAGGCCTCTCTTGCCTCCCGCATTCCTTTCGTCCATTTTTTTGACGGTTTCCGCACCTCACACGAGATTCAGAAGATTGAGGAACTGACCCGCGAAGACATGGCCGCCATGATTGACGAAGACCTGGTGGCCGCCCATCGCTCTCGGGCCTTGACCCCTGACCGCCCCACCATCCGCGGCACGGCCCAGAATCCTGATGTCTATTTCACGGGTCGTGAGACCGTCAACAAGTATTACAATGCCCTGCCTGCCATTGTGCAGGAGACCATGGATAAGTTCGCCGGAATCACCGGTCGCCAATATCATCTTTTTGACTATTATGGCGATGTGGATGCCACCGATGTCGTGGTGATGATGGCCTCCGGTTGTGAGACCATGGCTGCCACCATTGATTATCTCATGGCCCAAGACAAACAAGTGGGCCTGGTCATCGTCCGTCTCTATCGCCCCTTCGACTGCAAGGCCATGGTCAACGCCCTGCCGCCCACCGTGGAGCGGATCACCGTTCTTGACCGTACCAAGGAGCCAGGGTCAGCCGGTGAGCCTTTGTACCAGGATATCCGCACTGCCATTGGCGAGGCCACCGAAACCAACATTGCCGCTTATCAGCCTCTGATTCTTTCTGGCCGCTACGGTCTGGGTTCTGCCGAATTTACCCCTGCCATGTGTAAAGCTGTTTTTGACAACATGGCCACCATGGCCCCCAAAAATCATTTCTGTGTCGGGCCCAACGATGATGTGACTTATTCCAGTCTCGATTACGACAAGGCGTTCAGCATCGAGGGAAAAGATGTCTATCGGGCCATGTTCTATGGTCTGGGTTCTGATGGCACCGTTGGCGCCAACAAGAACAGCATCAAGATCATCGGCACCGAGACCCCTAACTCGGCCCAGGGCTATTTCGTTTACGATTCCAAGAAGTCCGGCTCCATTACCACTTCTCATCTTCGTTTTGGTAAGAATCCGGTTGTTGCTCCTTATCTCATCAATAAAGCAAATTTTATCGCCTGCCACAACCCCAACTTCCTCGATCAGTATGATATGCTGCGCAACCTGGAAGAGGGCGGCACCTTCCTGCTCACCACCAGCTTCAACGCCAAGCAGATTTGGGACGAGCTCCCAAGTCAGGTTCAGAAGGCCATGATTGTTAAAAAGGCCAAATTCTATATCATTGATGCCATCGCTTTAGGTCAAGCCTTAGGTTTGGGCGCTCGCATCAACATGATTATGCAGACCGCCTTCTTCAAGATCTCCGGCATTCTCACCGAGGCCGAGGCCATTGCCGCCATCAAGGGGGCAATTAAAAAGACCTATGGCAAGAAGGGCGACAAGGTCGTAGAGATGAACTACGGGGCCGTTGGTGCCGCCATCAATAACATCGTCGAGATCGAGATTGGCAAGACCACCACTGGCCACGACATGCCGCCCACAGTTCCCGACCATGCCCCTGATTTTGTCAAAGAAGTAACCGCAGTTATGATTGAAGGTCGGGGCGACGAGGTCAAAGTTTCACAGATGCCTGATGACGGCACCTGGCCGACCGGCACCACCCAGTATGAAAAACGCAATATCGGGGTTCATGTCCCCAAATGGATTCCAGAAAACTGTATCCAGTGCGGCCGCTGCTCCCTGGTCTGCCCCCATGCCGCCATTCGTCTCAAGATTGTCGATGATCTGAAGAAAGCTCCCAGGGACTTCAAATCTGTTGATGCCGTGGGCGCCCAGTTCAAAGGCAAAAAGTTTGCCATTCAGGTTTTCACTGAGGACTGCTGTGATTGCAACCAGTGTGCCACTGTCTGTCCGGCCAAAACCAAGGCCCTGGAGATGGTGCCTAACAGTGAGGAAATCCGCACTGTTGAGAAGAAAAATGTTGAGTATTTCTTGAGCCTGCCCGAGGTCAATCCGGCCGACATCGATCCCGCCACTGTCAAGGGGAGCCAATTGTGCCGTCCGCTCTTCGAGTTCTCCGGCGCCTGTTCCGGCTGCGGCGAGACCCCTTATATTAAACTGGTTACCCAGATGTTCGGCGACCGGATGCTGGTGGCCAATGCCACCGGCTGTTCCTCGATCTATGGCGGCAACCTGCCCACAACCCCTTACTGCAAGCGGGAAGACGGCCGAGGGCCGGCCTGGGCCAACTCCTTGTTTGAGGATAATGCCGAATTTGGGCTGGGGATGCGGGCCTCGGTGAACAAGTTGAGCCAGCAAGCCACGGAGCTGGTCGCTCAGGCTGTCACCGCCAAACTTATCACCAAGAAGATGGCCGATGAGATTGTGGGCGCCGATCAGAAAACCCAAGCCAACATCGAGGCCCAGAGGGAACGCGTGGCCCAATTGAAGGCCAAGCTGGCAGGAAGCAAAGAGGTTATCGCCAAACGCCTTCTCCCCCTAGCCGATTATCTGGTAAAAAAATCGGTCTGGATCTTCGGTGGTGACGGTTGGGCCTACGACATTGGCTACGGCGGCCTTGACCATGTTCTGGCCTCGGGCCAGAATGTCAATGTTATGATCCTCGACACGGAAGTCTATTCCAATACCGGCGGCCAGATGTCCAAGTCCACACCGCGGGCAGCGACCGCCCAGTTTGCGGCCAGCGGCAAGCGGATGCCCAAGAAAGACATCGGCATGATCTTCTCCACCTATGGTAATGTCTATATCGCCAAGGTCAGCATGGGTGCCAACCCCATCCAGGTGGCCAAGGCCATTGCCGAGGCCGAGGCCTATGATGGCCCATCACTCATCATTGCCTATGCTCACTGCATCAACCACGGCATCAATATGACCAAGGGCTTAGAACAACAACAGAAAGCGGTGAATTGCGGACATTGGCCGCTGTACCGCTACAACCCTGAACTTGAGGCCGCAGGCAAGAATCCTCTCGTGATTGATTCTAAAGAGCCCAGTATCACCTTTGAGGAGTACGCCATGGCTGAGAACCGCTACCGGATGCTCAAGATGATGAACCCTGCCCATGCTGATGAACTCATGGCTGCGTCGCAGAAGGATGTGACCAGATCCTGGAAATTCCTGGTCGCTCGGGCCGCCTCTCTGGAGCCTGAGAAATAGGAAAATCTTTATCTGCCCTTGTTCCTGTTCTGTAAAAGAGCAAGAACAAGGCTGAGATTTGCTGCAAAAAGGGGTTCGGGAAGCGCTTTCCGAAACCCTTTTTTTTTATGGTATATTCATCTTTATCCCCCCTCATCTGCTTCGTCATCCGCCGGCTCATGTACGATTCACAGTACACACTACACTTTGCAGGCGTCTTTCTCGCATATGAGGCATCACTGAATAGGTACAGTGCATGAGTTTTCGCACTTTTCCGGCATGAGCTGGATAGTTACAAAAAATAACCGGAAAGAATTGACAGACAAGCGGTTTCTCGGTAAACGATAAGTTTGTTTTTCTTCGTTTATTGCAATTCCCATAACGCATCATGTTGTCGTGCGAGCAGGGCTTTTCCTTTCTTATTTGCTACCAAGATCATGAATACACCACAACGATCCCTCTTTACAGCTGGCGGCCTGCCTTTACTCATTGGCAGTCTGCCGGTGGGTGATCCCCTCGTCGCCCTCCAGGAGTGGATCCTGACGGCCACTCCTCAGATTCCTATCTGGCCGCAGTTGCCCACCAATCCCTATGAGCACATGCTGCACCAGTTTGCCGAAGGCTTACCCGGGGTGGTGGAAGAATCCATTGAAACCAGTGACAGCCGCATTTATTATGATACTGAGGCTGTGGGATTTGAAGAAGCCCAGCTTGCTTTTTATGAAGAATATCTGCAAACAGTCGAAGACCCGCAACTGTTGCTGAGTTCCCGCTTTGCCGTCAGCCATCAGCGGGCCCGGGGAATTTATACCCTGACCGATGCCGCTCCTGATTTTGCCAGTCCCGTCGCCATCAAAGGCCAGATTACCGGCCCCTTTACCATGCTCACCGGTGTCCACGACAAAGCTGACCGACTCGGGTATTATAATCCTATTATCCGTGATATTGTGGTCAAAGGCCTGGCGATGAAGGCGGCCTGGCAAGGGCTGTTTTTGCACAAACAGTCCGGCCTGCCCGCTCTGGTATTCATTGATGAACCCGCCCTGGCCGGCCTTGGTTCCTCGGCCTTTATCTCCATCGCCGCTGAGGACATCCAGGCCGACATAAACGAGGTCACGGCTGCTATCCATTCGGTGGGGGCCTTGGCCGGTGTCCATGTCTGTGCCAATACCCAGTGGGATATCCTGCTGGGCTCAGATATTGATATCCTCAGTTTTGATGCCTACGGCTATTTTGATCGTCTGGCGCTGCTCAACGAGCAGCTCCACAGCTATCTGGATCAGGGAAGAATCCTGGCTTGGGGCATTGTTCCCACCTCCGACCATGAGGCCATTGAAAAAGAGAGCTGTTCTTCCCTGGTCACACTCTGGGAAGAACAGGCCGGGCAACTGTGCCGCCCCGGTCGGAATCTCACGGGCATTCTCCGGCAAACCCTGATTACTCCCAGTTGCGGCACCGGCTCTCTACCCCCAGCTTTGGCCCGTAAAGTATTGGATTTAACACGGGATGTTTCAATAACTCTCAGGGGAAAATATCTCCCATAAACCGCAAATTTCATTTTAGGGCCTCGGCCAGAATAAATCATCCCATCTTGCTGGTCTTTTCAGTCATCTTCTTCGTCACGGAAAGAGTTTCATAGCCCTGCTATGCGCCTCTTTCCACTCCTCGAATATGCCTGAAAATCCTGCGCAATATGGAACAATTTATTCTGGCCGAGACCCTTACTCCTTCCCACTCACCACGCATTTTCATCCATCATGAATCAAGAAAACCAAGTCCTGAAACAACGACGAGAAAAAGCCGAGGCACTGTCCGCACTGGGCATCAACATCTTCAGCAACAGCTTTAAGCCTGCTAACCGAATCAAGGAGCTGCTCCCCAAGGGTGAGCAGCTGGCGGCTGAGTCCTTTGAAGAGGCCAGATTCACCTACTCAATTGCCGGCCGGATCATGGCCTTGCGCAAATTTGGCAAGGCGGCTTTTTGCCAACTGACCGATTCTTCAGGACAGATCCAGATTTACATCAAGCAGGACACCGTTGGCGAAGAGCCGTTTGCCGCCTTTAAGAAATGGGACATTGGCGATATTGTGGGCATTGAGGGCAAGCTGTTCAAGACCCAGACCGGCGAACTCTCGGTCATGGCCGACACATTAGTGATGATCACCAAGTCCCTGCGCCCCCTGCCCGAAAAATGGCATGGCCTGACCAATGTCGAGACCCGCTACCGTCAACGCTATGTGGATCTGATTGTCACGCCCGAGAGCAGGGCCATCTTTCGCAAACGGGTGGAAATCATCCGCCTGATTCGAGAGTTTTTGGGCAACCGCGGCTTCATGGAGGTCGAGACCCCGATGATGCAGCCGATCCCCGGCGGGGCCCAGGCCAAACCGTTTATGACCCATCATAATGCGCTGGGTATGGACCTTTATCTGCGCATTGCCCCTGAGTTATACCTCAAACGCCTGCTGGTGGGCGGTTTTGAGCGGGTCTTTGAGATCAACCGCAATTTCCGCAACGAAGGGCTGTCCACCCGGCATAACCCGGAGTTCACCATGTTGGAGTTCTATCAGGCCTACGCCACCTACCACGACATGATGGACATCACCGAAGAGTTGATCTCCTGGCTGTCGCAGGAGGTCAACGACACCATGGAGATCGACTATCAGGGAACGAAGGTCAATCTGACCCCGCCCTGGCATCGTCTGACCATGAATGAGGCCCTCATCCAGATCGGCGGCCTTGACCCTGAAGTTGTGGGCGATGACGAGAAGGTTCTGGCCCTGGCTCGAAGCACCAAAGGGGTCAAACTCGAACCGCTCGCCGGCCCGGGCAAGGCCAGGACCGCCCTCTTTGAACTGCTGGTGGAAGAAAAATTGATTGACCCCACCTTCATCACCTCCTATCCCATCGAGGTCTCGCCGCTGGCGCGCCGTAACGAGCAGGATCCGTCCATCACAGACCGTTTCGAGCTCTTCATCACCGGTCGTGAGATCGCCAACGCCTTCAGCGAACTCAGCGACCCCATCGATCAACGGCAACGCTTAGAACAGCAGATTGCTGAAAAAGGCGACGACGAAGAGATCCACGCCGAGATGGACGAAGATTTTGTCCGGGCCCTCGAATACGGAATGCCTTCCGCAGCTGGCCAGGGCATCGGCATTGACCGCCTCATCATGCTTCTCACCAATTCCCCCTCCATCCGCGATGTCATCCTCTTCCCGCACATGAAACCGGAAGCAGAAGCAGAAGACAGAAAGCAAAAAACAGAAAACGGAACGGAAAAGGGAGGATCGTGCTCATGCAAAAAAAGAGCAAACAGCCCCAAGGGTAGAAGAAAAATGGTAGGGAAATAAGAGTGGTAACTTCTGGCCACTGTCTTTTATCATCTACCCTCTGGTACTGATATGTACGAATGGTTCATCAGCTTCCGCTATCTGCGGGCCCGACATAAGCAGCGATTTATCTCGCTCATTTCCCTGATCTCGGTGGCCGGTATCACCGTTGGGGTTATGGCCCTGATCGTGGTGCTGGCTGTCTATTCGGGCTTCACCGATGGTCTGCGCGATCAGATTCTCGGCATCAACTCCCATATCATTGTCCAGCAGCCCGGCGGTTCCATTACCGACTACCAGACCATTCGCGAAGAAATCCTGACCGTGGATGGCGTCACTGGCGCCACGCCCTACCTCTACACCCAGACCCTGATGAGTGGGGCCTCCGGCGGCAGCGGGGTCATTCTGCGCGGCATTGATCCAGACACCGCCTCCGGGGTCATCAATCTGGGCAAACAGATGATTCGCGGTTCCATCCACGACCTGAGCCAGGGGCCAGACAGTCGAGTGCCCCATATCATTCTGGGAAAAAATCTGGCCGAAGAGCTCCAGGTCAGGGTGGGTGACAAGGTGCGGCTTATTTCTTCCTCCGGACCTCTCACTCCCATGGGCATCATCCCCAAGATCAAGACCTGTAAAATTTCCGGTATCTTTGAATCAGGGATGTATGAATACGACTCCAGCCTTGCCTATATGACCCTTGCCGATGTTCAGGCTTTTCTGGAAAGTGGTGATATCGCTCACGGCATTGAGGCAGCGGTCAAGGAGGATGAGCTGAATCAGGCCGACCATGTTGCCCGTAAAATTGCCGACCGCATCAATGCGGTGCGGGAGACACCCCTTATCGCCAAGGACTGGATGTCCATGAATCGCAACCTCTTTGCCGCTTTCAAACTGGAAAAGATCGGGATGTTCATCTGCCTGACCTTGATCATTCTGGTGGCGGCCCTCAATATCATCAGCGCCTTGATCATGGTGGTGATGGAGAAGGAGAAGGATATTGCCATCCTTAAATCCATGGGGGCCACCTCCCGTTCCATCATGAAGATCTTCTTCTTTCAAGGTTTGGTGATTGCCTTCTCCGGCACTATCCTTGGTGTGGTTGGCGGTCTGGGGCTGTGCGAGCTGCTCTCCCGTTATAAGTTTATTGAGCTGCCCTCCAATGTCTATCCCATGAGCACCCTGCCGATCAAGGTTCTGCCCATGGATGTGGGCATTGTCGCCGTTGCTGCCATTCTCATTACCCTGGCCGCCACCATTTACCCTTCATGGAAGGCCGCACAGGTCCATCCTGGCGAGGTGCTGGCATGAGCACGACGACCGCTATTCCTCAACCGCTGTTTGCTGCCCGGGATCTTCGTAAAGACTATGGGACAGGGGCGGCGGCCATTGAGATTCTCAAAGGAGTGAATATTGAAACCAAAAGCGGAGAGATGACAGCCATTGTCGGGGCCTCGGGTTCGGGAAAGACGACTCTGCTCCGACTGCTTGGCACCCTTGATACCCCCACCAGCGGCGAACTTTTTTTCCACGGCGAACTCCTGACCCGTAAAAACGACAAAGAACTGGCCCAGTACCGGAATCGCTCAGTTGGGTTTATTTTCCAGTTTCATCACCTGCTTCCGGAATTTACCGCCCTCGAAAATGTGATGATGCCCGGACTCATTGCCGGTAAAAAAAGAAGCGAGATGATCGCACCTGCCACCAATCTGCTGGCCCAGGTGGAGCTCAGCCATCGCCTGAGCCATAAGGTGGGGGAGCTTTCGGGAGGTGAACAGCAGCGTACCGCCCTGGCCCGAGCCTTGATTATGAAACCAGCCCTGCTCTTTGCCGATGAACCTACCGGCAATCTCGATACCCGTTCAGGCGATATCGTATTTGAATTATTGCACAATCTTTGCGACGAGCTGGCGCTGGCCACGATCATGGTCACCCACAATGAAACCCTGGCCGCCCGCATGGATCGCCGCCTGACACTCAAGGACGGGGTGTTATTGCCGGAATAGTGGCCCAAAAGTTTTTATTTTTTTATTTTTATTTTTTTCTGTAGGGGAGATTCTTCGTATTATTGAAATTGAGACTGCCATTAGTGACAGAACGAAGGCCAGAGGGTGTAATTTTTTTAACCATCAATGAAACTCATACAAGCGCCTGCCTGCAAAGACAGGTGCGTAGAACTTTACAATTTTCTCACATCATAGAGAGGATGGAATGAAGATAGAATGGGCATATTTTCGCAAAGGGTGAGTATCGTGCAACAAGGCACGGGAGGCTTTGGAGCAGGCTCAGATTGCAATCGCCGTAGAGGTTGACGCCAAAAAAGAGACCATACGGGCTGAAGAGGCTTGGGAGCGATTACAGCAAGCGAGTAGGGTGCTTGTCGGCAAAGGAAAAATGGTGCAGGAGTATCTCCCTGATCAGGCTGAAAAAGAAGCTCTTATGGGTGTTGTTTTGGGTCGGAGTGGAAACCTCCGTGCGCCTGCTTTGCAGATCGGGGATAGATACTATATCGGTTATAACGAAGGCATGTATAAGAAATTAACAGAGCAATTGTAAATGTATGCTCAACTTCCATTTTTTTAAGAAAATCTCAATCACAGCATCCTTATGTTTGAAAAAATTCTCATCGCTAACCGTGGCGAAATTGCGATTCGTATCATCAAAACCTGTAAGCGGCTGGGCATCAAAACGGTGGCCGTTTATTCGGATATTGACTCCCGTTCCCTGTTCGTGCGCGAGGCAGATGAGGCGGTGCATCTGGGGCCGTCGCCCTCTTCGGCATCATACCTGGTGATAAGCAAACTCGTCGAGGCTGCCCTGGCTCATAACTGCCAGGCGATTCATCCTGGCTACGGTTTTTTGTCCGAGAGCGCGTCCTTTGCCGCTGAGGTGGTGGCCGCGGGCCTGATCTTTATTGGCCCATCCGCTGAGGTGGTGGCCACCATGGGCGATAAAATTGCCGCCAAAAATATGGCCATCAAGGCCGGAGTCCCGGTGGTGCCTGGCTGCAATCAGGCCCTGTCCGATCTGGCCATGATCAGAGAAAAGGCCGCGGAAATCGGCTATCCAGTACTGTTTAAGCCAGCGGCAGGGGGCGGAGGGCGGGGGATGCGCAGTGTGCATGGCCCGGATCAACTGGCATCGGCCCTCCAGTCGGCCCAGGATGAGACCCGCAAGGCCTTTGGCGATGATCGCATCTTTCTGGAGAAGTTCATCGAAGGCCCCCGTCATATCGAAGTTCAGATCATGGCCGACCAGCATGGCAAGGTGCTTTCCCTGGGCGAACGGGAATGTTCTATCCAGCGCCGCTATCAGAAAGTCATCGAAGAATCTCCCTCACCGGCGGTTGACCCCATCTTACGCCAGAAAATGGGCGATATGGCCTGTGCCCTGGCCCGTGAAGCGGGCTACAGCAATGCCGGCACCGTGGAATTTATTCTGGATCAGCACGGGGATTTTTTCTTCATGGAAATGAATACCCGTTTGCAGGTGGAACATCCGATTACCGAAATGGTGACCGGTCTTGATCTGGTGGAGCTGCAACTGCGGGTGGCCGCTGGTCAGCATCTGCCGCTGAATCAGGATGAGGTGCAGATGAACGGCTGGGCTATAGAAGCCCGTATCTGTGCCGAAGACCCAAGCCGCAGTTTTTTACCATCCACCGGACTGATCACCCGCTACGGCTATCTGCGGGGTGACAATATCCGTCTGGACAGCGGTATAGAGGCCGGTAGTGTCATCAGTGTCTTTTACGACTCGCTGCTGGCCAAGGTCGCCGCCTGGGGGCCAAACCGAGACGCGGCCCGTCAGACATTGGTGCAGGCCCTGAATCGCTATCACATCGAAGGGGTCATCACCAATGTTGATTTTGCCAACGCCATCCTCAACCATCCAGATTTTAGTGCTGGCACGATGACTACCGCCTTTATTGAAGAGCATTTTGATGATGGTGTCTCCCGCCTTGCCCCGCCCAGAAAGCATCTTGAGGCCATGGCCATCGCCGTCACCACGGTTTATCATAATCGCGAAAACCTGATGCGACAATCGCTCAAACCTATGATCGCCAAGGTTGGCTCTTCACCAAGGGCTGAGGTGACTCATCGCTATATGGTTAAAGGGGAGGGGGACATTTTTGCGGTGGAGTTCAAGGGGGAATTTCAAAATGATAAGCAGGGGGAGCATCCAGTTCGGGCCTGGGATTTTTGGGTTGATGGCGTTCACTACGCGGTCAAAACACCGGAGTTTGAATTTTTCCGTCGCCGATTACGGTTGGAGATCAATAAAGAAATCCAGTACTTCCGCCTCCAATATCGGCAGAATTTCATCTGGGCGGCCTTTTGCGGTATCAGCCGCATTTTTGAGATTTACACCCCGCAGGAATGGGAGCTTGCTCAATACATGCCCAAGGAGCAAACCCGCATCGGGGCCAACGAACTGACCTCCCCCCTCCCCGGGATGGTGGTCAGCGTCTTGATAAATGAAGGCGAGCGGGTCTATAAAGGCCAGGATCTGGTGGTGATTGAATCCATGAAAATGGAGAGTGGAGTCGCATCACCCTGCGACGGTATTATTGACGCAATCACAACCCGGCCAGGGGTAGCGGTTGAAACCGGCGATGTTTTGATCTCGTTTAAGGGCTGAAAGAACACCGCACTGTCCATGGAATTTCATTGACGATGCGCACTGGCGCCGCCTTTATTTCCGGCCCTGCGCAGAGTGATTGATTGAGATCGTTCTCGAAAAGGGGGTTTTATAATAAGGGTAAATAGTGCCTGAACGGAAACTACATAAAACTCACCAAAACAAGCTGTTAGATATAATTTTGGTGGCGAAGATTTTGAGATATTACTGCCAAAACCTGAAAAATAGGTGACATGGTAACAAAAAGAGCAAAATTCCACAAATCTTCGCTGCTCGAATTGTAATGTAACATTATGTTTGTTCGAGAGAAATAGGGTTTTCGTTCAAGCAC
>DYDK01000238.1 GCA_020717935.1 Desulfocapsa sp. | reverse complement strand
CCCCAGGAACTACCATGGATAGGCGGAGCAAAATTGAATATGCAGTTCAACTGATATGAAAACATTAAATGTTAGCGGCTGTGTCGGTTATACGCGATGCGAAAATCGCTGTTAAAAATAAATTACGAATATAGCTTATTTTAATTATTGATGCAAGGTATGAATGAAATTGATGAATGAGCGGGAGAGAGGCGAATAATGCCGGTTCTTTCTGACATTAACTTAGGGCAATTGCTGGAATTCTTAGCCAGTCAGCAGGCGTTTGTCTTTCTCGATACGGTCAAGCCAGACTCCGAGAATAAACACTCATTGCTTTTTGTGCATCCAGTGCGTCGCCTGCAATGCCGCCTTGGCGAGACTGCTGATCCGGGAGCTGATTGTGCCGAGTTTCTGGCCAAGATTGAGGCGGCGCTGACGGCGGGGTATTTCGTAGCGGGTTGGTTCAGTTACGAGTTTGGCTATCTTCTGGAAGACCGACTGCGAGGCCTGCTTTCCCGTACTTTGGATCGCTCGATTCTCTTGGCTGAGGTGGGGGTCTTTACTCAGCCCCTGCTCTTTGATCATCTTTCAGGACAGGGAAACTTCCCCCTCGTGGCGGGTTCCCAGCCCCTTGATCATTTCCCCTGTCAGATCAACAAAATCCGCCCATCATTGAGTCGTGAGGAGTATCTCCAGGCCATCCAAGCCATTCAGGACTATATTCAGGCTGGTGATTCGTATCAAGTCAATTATACCCTGAAACTTCTCTTTGATTTTTGCGGCTCATCCGAGGCCCTTTATTCCCTGCTCAGACGCAATCAATCCGTGGCCTACGGGGCCTATCTCCGTTTTGGGGAACAGCGCATCCAGTCCTTCTCCCCCGAGCTTTTTTTCAAAAAAGAGGGGGACACCCTGATTGTGCGCCCCATGAAAGGCACTACACGACGGGGGCGTTTCCTTGAAGAAGACATTCAACAAGCCCATCTTCTCCACCATGATGTCAAAAATCGCAGTGAAAATGTGATGATCGTAGATCTCCTCCGCAATGACCTGGGACGATTGATGCACGACCTGTCCGATGCGCCAGTACGGACTCGTTCGCTTTTTGATATCGAAAGTTATGAAACTCTGTACCAGATGACTTCAACGGTGGTCGCCGAGGCTGGACGAAATCGTTTGCGATCCCTGTCCCTGCTGCAACTTTTCCAGGCACTGTTCCCCTGCGGATCAGTGACCGGCGCCCCCAAGATTCGCACTATGGAAATTATCAACGAACTGGAACCGGAACGAAGGGGTGTTTATACCGGCGCCATTGGCTATCTGGCCCCGAACGGTACCGCTCATTTCAATGTGCCTATTCGGACGGTGAACCTGTGTGGGTGCAAGGGTGAAATGGGGATTGGTTCTGGTATCATTGCCGATTCTATTCCTGAACAGGAGTGGCAGGAATGTCTGCTCAAGGCCAGATTCCTGACCCATCCGGCCCCCTCGTTTCAGCTTATCGAAACCCTGTTGTGGGAGCCAGAAGCAGGCTATTGGCTCCTGACCGAGCATCTGCATCGCTTGTCAGTTTCGGCGGATTATTTTTTGTTTTGCTGTGATCTGCCCGTCATTGAGCAGAAGTTGCAGGGAGAAAGCAGGTATTTTAGCAGCTCTTCCATGCGGGTTCGATTGACCCTGGCCAAGGATGGAACCTTGGTCGTAAGCAGTGTTCCCTGCACTGCACCCACCCTTCGCTCCTTACCGCTGCAGCCGGATCTTCATCGTACCGATCTACCGAAGATTGGCATCTCCCAGACCGCAAGTGACTCCTCAACTCCTTGGGTTTTTCACAAAACCACCAGGCGCCAGCTTTATGACCAGAAATTTCAAGAGGCCCGAGAAAAAGGCTGGGTCGATTGCCTTTTTGTCAATGAACACGCCGAACTGACTGAAGGGTGTATCACCAATATCCTCCTCTATCGTCAGGGGATCTATTCCACCCCACCGGTGCCATGCGGATTGCTGACCGGTATCATGCGCGAATATCTACTCGCTGATACCGGTGTTCCCGTGCAGGAAGCGGTATTATCGATAGAGGATCTGCACCGAGCCGAGGCGATATTTCTCTGTAATTCCGTGCGTGGAGTTGTGCAGGTGGCTCTCTGGAATCAATGAAATTTCAGGATAATTATGCTTATGAAACACCTGATTTTATAAAGAGCCTCTAACCCCATCCCTGCCCTGCAGGGACAACGAAGGATGAAAGTTTTTTTATATGAGCCTCTTGCAAAATGATCTTTTCGCCCAATCTCTTCGTTATGCTCAAAATT
>DYDK01000022.1 GCA_020717935.1 Desulfocapsa sp. | reverse complement strand
TACCTGAATTGCGACCAGATTTGGGTTAGATTTGGCTGTGCCGATTGAACAGGTAAGCGAGCTTGCGAGACTCCGAAACCGCAGGCATAATTGTGTTATGTCGAGGATTTTGTGATTGAGGCACAGCCAAAGATGGCCCAAAGATGGGAAGCAAGATGGTATATTGGTAATTTCCGAGTCCCTAAAGACTCAAAAACAGTTTGGCTATCCATAGAAAAACAAAAACCCCAAGGACATCAATGGAGGTAGTGACAAAGGGGCCGGTGGCAACGGCGGCATCAATGTCAAATCGTTTTAAGACCAGGGGAATAAAGGCCCCGACCATGGCCGCCATCGACATTGAGAAAAAGAGGGAAACCCCCACCACCAATCCTAAGAGCTTTGGTTCAGCGTAGCCAAAAAAAGCGAAAATTCCAAGCAATATCCCATAAATAACGCCAAGAATCAATCCCACCCGCATCTCCTTGAAGATGATGTTGAAAAATTGATCCATGTGGATGCGGCCAGTGGCAATTCCGCGCACAATAATGGTCGATGACTGGGTGGCGATGTTGCCGCCCATCCCCAAAACAATGGGGATAAAGGAAGCGAGAGCCATGACCTGATTGAGCTCCAGGGTAAAGGAGTTGATGACCAGCATTCCCAACACCCCGCCCAGCCAGGAGGCCAACAGCCATGGGGCACGGGTCATGGCATTGGCCGACACCGTTTTGAGCAGAATTTCACGATCTTTACCTGCGCCAGCCATTTGCAGGAAGTCTTCGGTGGCCTCTTCGCGAATAACATCAATAATATCATCAACCGTCACAATCCCGACCAAGGTGTAGCTGGAATCAACCACCGGCACTGCCAGGATATTGTATTGAGATACCACATGGGCGACTTCCTCCTGATCGGTGTCGGTGGTCACGGATATGACATTGGATTTCATAATATTTTTCAGCAAACGATGGGGCGGATGCATGAGCAACTCCCGCAAGGAGACCACCCCTGCCAATTTTCCTTCGCCGTGGGTGATGTAGAGATAAAACACCATCTCCTTCTCTTCGCTGCGTTTTTGGACTTTGACGATGGCCTCGCCAACGCTGAGTTCTTCGTCCAGATACATATAGTCCGTGGACATAAGACCGCCAGCTGTCTTGGGGTCGTACTGGAGGAGTTCGTCAACCTCCTCCCGATCCTCCTTGTTCATGTGTTTGCGGATATTGTCCGCCACTTCTTCGGGCAGGGCGGCAATCAGGTCGGCGGCATCATCAGCGGGCATCTGGCTGATAACCGTGGCCATGAACTCGCTCGACAGGTCTTCAACGAGAGCGAGCATAATGGATTTATCAAGTTCACTTAAGAATTCCCCCATCATGCTGGTCTGAGCGATAATCTGGAAGACATCGGCCCGTTCTTCTTTGGAAAGGTGGCGGAAGACCCAGGCCATATCCGCCGGATGGGTCTTGGAGATCAGTTTGAGGAGGTGGGCTGTGGCCTTGCGCCGGTTGAGGCGTTGTACCATGTCGAGCAGAACCATCCCCTCATTGCCAATGAGATCCTTTTTTTTTGTTTCTTCCATAATGAATACCAACGGCAAAATATTAAGTTGTGTGAGGGGATGGTTACGATATCGTTACGGAGTGTGTTACTTATAGAATTTATTCAGATAAGTTGCCTGAAAAAGAGCTTTTTATAGTACCTTTTTTATGAAGAATCCGTCAATGGAATTATCGTCGAAAAGTCGTTGAAAAGAGAGGTCGGAAGGGACTGAAGAGTTAGGGGCAATCAGCCCTGAACAATCCAGCAGAGCAGAAGGCCGGTGGCCATGGCGACAAGTCCCATGATTCGTAAATGCTCGGGGCGCATGGCGCTGATTTTTTTCAACCAGTCTTGCATCGCTTCTGGTGAGGCCACATAGGGAAGCCCTTCAAAAATCAAGACCATACCAATGAGAAGAATAAATAATTTCATGATCGCTGAAATACCATATTTTCAGCAAAGGTTCAAGGGATAGCAAAGATGCCGACCTTCATTGTGTGAATAAGCACGCAACAATGCTGATATGGTTATTGCATTTTTTTTACACACCTTATAGAGTGAATTGTTTGCGAAGAGTTCACATTGTTGTCTTTTTTTTACTCCCTGTCACCATTATTATTCCTATGAATGAAGAGTATCTTATGACCGATTTATCATCAAAATACAGTGAAGCAGGCGTTGATATTGACAAGGGCAATGCCTTTGTCAGAAGAATCAAGGATATTGTCGCCTCCACTCATCAACGAGGGGTTTTGAACGATATTGGCGGATTTTCCAGCCTCTTTGCCATTGACACCAATGCGTATAAGCAACCTGTGATCGTCTCTTCCACCGACGGAGTAGGAACGAAACTGGCCGTGGCCCAGCTTTGCAACAAACACGACACCATCGGTATTGATCTGGTGGCCATGTGTGTCAATGACATCATTGTTGGCGGGGCAAAACCCCTGTGTTTTCTCGACTATTTTTCGGTGGGCAAACTTGATGTACAGGTCGCCACCGATGTGGTCAAAGGGATTGCCGAGGGTTGCCGTCAGGCTAAGTGCTCCCTGGTCGGTGGTGAGACCGCTGAGATGCCAGGTCTTTATCATGGCGAGGATTATGACCTGGCTGGATTTGTGGTCGGGATTGTTAATCGCGATGCGATTATTGATGGTTCGGAGATCAGGGTGGGCAACAAGATTGTGGGCGTAGCCGCCAGCGGCTTGCACTCTAATGGTTTTTCATTGGTGCGGAAGGTCTGCTTTCAGGATCTTGGCCTTGCGGTTGAACAAAGAATCGAAGAGTTCGGTTGTACCCTGGGTGAGGAGCTGCTCAAACCCACCCGCATCTATGTTCAGGCCGTCCTCGGAGTCTTAAAACACTATCGCATCAACGGGATGGTTCACAATACCGGCGGCGGTTTCATTGATAATGTCCCTCGCATCCTGCCGCATACCTGCAAGGCCATCATTGATTGTTCGGCCTGGAAGATCCCGCCGGTCTTTACCTTTCTGGCCGAAAAGGGAAACATTCCCATGGCGGAAATGTATCGCACCTTTAACATGGGCATTGGCCTGATGGCCATCGTTGATACAGAACTTGCCGATGATGTGGTTCAGCATTTCAAGGCCATGGGCGAGAATGCCTTTATTATTGGTGAAATTGGGGTCACGGATCATGAAGGGCAGGAGCAGGTTGAACTCATCAACAGATAGTGCGTCTGCTTAGGGACTCGGAAAATACTGATATACCATCTTGCATCCCTACTTTGGGCTATCTTTGGCTATGTCTCAATCACAAGATCCTCGACGAAACACAATTATGCCTGCGGTTTCGGAGTCTCGCAAGCTCGCTTACCTGTTCAATCGACATAGCCAAAGATAGCCCAAATCAGGGCGCAATTCAGGTACATCAATATTTTCCGAGTCCCTTAAGTAACTTACCTCTGGGGGTGCGGAATTATTTTCGCGAGCCCAGAGGTCGGACGAATTTTTTTTTTGGCATGAGGCTTACTTCTCACGGGAATATGGTCAAGATGGTGGAAACCTCCGGTTTATTGCCGGATAGCAATGAGATTCCCTGCGCCGTAACTGACAGTTACGGTTTTTTATCTGCTTACAGAAAAGAAAGTTGGCATTCATCATTGTCCATGACCGCCATTGCGCCGTGGGGCAGGGTCATATTGACTGGCCCGTGGCCGAAGGGGAATCCGCCCCAGACCGGAATTTGTTTGTTGTGATGGTGAGTCAGTTCCAGAATTCTGTTCCAGATCGCTTCATGATGGCGGATTGTATCCAGCATTGCCATTTCCTGATTGAGTGAAAAGTCGCCCAAGATGATACCGGCGACATTTTCGAGTTTCCCGCTTAACCATAACTGGGTCAGCATCCGGTCAATGCGGTAGAGCGGCTCCCCCACATCTTCAAGAAAAAGAATCCCGTCAGAAAAAACAGGCGCAAAGGGTGTGCCGATCAGAGTGAGCAGGCTACTCAGATTGCCGCCAATCAATCGGCCCCTGACAGTTCCGCTTCGCCGCAAAACTTCTCCGCCCTTGCAAAATAAGGGATGGCGCCAGTTTCCTTTCAGGCATTGATGGAACCGGGCGCGGGAGTCCTGGCTGCTGCTGGCAAGGGTTGAAAGGGTTGGGCCGTGCAGGGAAATGAGGCCAGTCTGCTGGTGCAGATAGTTGTGGAGGATCGTGAGATCGGAAAAACCAATCAACAGTTTCGGCTGTCGGCGCACCAGCTCCAGATCAATCATGGTTGCCATGCGCAGACAGCCATAGCCGCCGCGCAGGGCAATGACAGCGGAAATTTCAGGGTCGGCCCAAGCCCGATTGAACTCTTCGGCGCGATTGTTGTCAGTGTCGGCCAGATATCCTGTCCCTGGCCAGAGCTGAGGGGGGAATCTGGGGACAAATCCCATTTCACCAAGAATGCTGATGCCGTGATGAAATCCCGCAGGGTCGCGCAACTGACCTGCCGGCGCAATAACGGCAATAGTGTCGCCAGGTCTGAGTGGTGGGGGAACAAGGGGTGGTCGTTCAGGCATGATCGCTGGTGAATCGGGAGTAAAAGAGCAGCCCCTTGAGGGTGAGGAGCGGGTCGGTTTCGTCAATGGCCTGACAATAGGGGGCAATGAGGCCAGCCATGCCGCCGGTGGCGATCACCTTGCAGGAAAGGTCGCCACCGGAGCTCATTTCTGTCTGCATTTTCCGGCTCAGGCCATCCACCATGGCCCCATATCCATGCAGAATCCCGCTTTTCATGGCGCCAATCGTGCTGGCGCCGATGACCTGTTGCGGACCGTCGTTGAGATCAATGCGCGGGAGTTGCGCAGTGCGAGAAGCAAGAGCCTCAAGGGCTATGACAATACCAGGAAGGATGGCGCCGCCCAGAAAAGCGCCGCTGGCAGAGACGCAATCAAAGGTAATGGCGGTGCCAAAATCAACAATTACAGCCTGACAGCGGTACTGATGCCAGACGGCAAGGGCGTTGATCAGGCGGTCAGCGCCCACTTCCTCGGGCCGGTCGGTCTGTATGGGCAGAAGTGTGTGAATGGTGGCTGCGGAAACGACACGGGGCGCGGGCAGGGTCGGCAGATAGGTTGCGCACCATCTCTGCCAGAGCTGCGCCAGAAGAGGCACCACGCTGGCGAGGCAGACGCCTTTTATGGCCTCTGGTTTCAGGCCATGGAGGGAAAAAAGGGTGTGCAAGTGGATGGCCAGTTCATCAACAGTCTGCGTTCGCTGTGACTGAAGACGCCACTGGCTGACAAGCTGGTCTGTCTTGAAAACCCCGATCACGGTGTGCGAGTTGCCAATATCAATCGTTAGAAGCATTTTTGGTTAGGGCGTTTTTTATTCTTTGTTTTTTGTTCCTGGGGTGTTTATGTGAGTCTTTAGAGACGCGGAAATTATCCTATTCCAATAATCAAAAAAAAGAAAGGAGTTTGCCTATAATGTCAGTTCCGTCAGTTCCGGTTGTTATCAGCACCACAGTCGAACGACGCACGGATGCTGAAAAAATAAGCCGCATCCTGCTGGAAAAGCGGTTGATTGCTTGCGCCCAGATTCAGGGGCCGATGAGCAGCTCCTACTGGTGGCAGGGGGCTATTGTCACAGCTCAGGAATTTCTGTTGACGATAAAGAGTGTCGAACGACTGGCACCGCAGATTGAAGACCTCATTCTCAGTATTCACCCTTATTCCACCCCTGAAATCATCATGATGCCGATATCTCGAATCAGTGACGATTATCGGCAGTGGCTGGAAAAGGAGCTGGTGATATGAATCTTCACAAAGAGGATGAAAAAATTGGCGAATCTGCTGAAAAGAGCGAGAAAAAAACAGAATCAGGCTATCGCCGCAAAAAACTGGGCGAATATCAGTGTCATTGCTGCAAGGAAAAGAAACCCTACTGCCTGAGTTGTCCCTGCGGCTTTATGATCTGCGAGAAGTGTTTTCAGGAAAACCTATGGGGGATCAGCAACGGGCCGACCTGGATCTGCCCCGACTGTGAACGCATTCGCATGACCTGAAGTGCTGTTTAACCGCCAGTTTTACCTAAATCCTGGAATCGTTTTGACAGCCGAATGCCAAATGATTGCAGGATTTAGGTAGTATTCTTTCTGCTTGCCAACTGGCCGCAGGCTGCCGAAATATCGCTCCCCCGACTGTTGCGGATGAAAACCGAATAGTTGGCATCCATGAGGATTTTTTGAAAGGCGAGAATCTGGGGCATGGGGGTTCCGGTGTAGGGTAGGGTGGGGGACTCGTTGTAAGGCAGGAGATTGATTTTGCAGGGAATATCCCGTAATTTTCGCGCCAGTTCATGGGCGTTTTCCCTGGAATCATTGATTCCGGCCAGCAGGATATATTCAAACATGATCCGTTTGCGCTTGGGCATGGGAAAATCACGACAGGCGGCCAGCAGATCGTCTAAGGGGTAGCGGTCATTGATGGGCATGATCCGGCTACGGGTTGTGTCATTGGTGGCGTGCAGGGAGATGGCCAGGTTGGCATTCGAGTTTTCGCCCAGTTGCCGCATTTTGGGGATGATGCCGCAGGTGGAGACCGTAATCCGGCGGTTGGTAAGATCAAGTCCCTGCTGTTCTGTCATGATGGAGAGGGCTTTGAGGAGATTCTCAAGATTATTGAGGGGTTCGCCCATGCCCATGAAGACCACATTGGTGACTCTTTCAGGCCCGATGCGTTCGTTTTCTGGCTGATTCCGCAGAAAATCATCCACCGCGCAGACCTGATTTACGATTTCAGCCGGTTGCAGGTTGCGGATAAATCCCATGCCGGCGGTCAGGCAAAAGGAGCAGTTCATGGCGCAGCCCACCTGCGAAGAGACGCAAAGGGTATTGCGATCAGGCTCAGGGATGAGTACCGATTCGATCACTTTGCCATCAGCGAGTTTGAAACCGAATTTGACACAGCCGTCGCTGGAACATTCAAGAACCTGGTCGTCAAAGCGGGAGATGGTTGCGTGTTCACTTAAGATTCTGCGAAAATCCTTGGCCGCCAGATCGGTCATCTGTGAAAAATCGGTGATGCCGGGCCGATAGAGCCAGGACATGATCTGCCGCCCTCGAAAGGCGGGCTGGCCAAGGGATTCAACAAAATGAACAATGTCATCCCTGGTGAGATTGCGAAGGTCGGTTTTGGCGGTCATGCGTATTATTTTCTTTTTTCTTTATAGGGCCCGGGATCGTTCAGGGGTCAGGAGGATTTCACCGGTGATGGCCTGCTGAATCATGGCCAGTATGGATTCTTTATCACGACCCAGCCGGCCGGTGATGGGCAGATAATTGGAGGCATGGTTGGCCATGAACTGTGTCTTCCAGGACACGCCCTCGGAGTTTACTGTGTCGCAGTGGATATGCTCCACCATTTCCTTGAGCTCCTGCAACATTCCCACGGCGTCAGGCAGATGAAAGGTGCCATTGGCGACCTGATCGCCAAGTTCGGTTCCAGCCAGCGGCATGAGGGTCAGGGCGGCGATCTGGTTGGGGGCCATTGCCGACAAGGTCTGCCCTGTGGCCTGGGCGTGTTGACGGCTGCCTTCAATACCGGCAAGTCCTAACAGAACGGTCGCGGAGAGAAATATTTTCGCATTTCTGACCCTGCAGGCCGCATCAATCATGGAAGCGGCCGTTTCGCCTTTGCGGACGCGGGAGAGAATGGTATCATCGCCGCTTTCCAGGCCCATGTAAATTCGATTCAGTCCCAACCTTTTGAGTTCTTGTAATTGTTCCAAACTTTTCGAGCGGATAGCCTTGGCATTCCCGTAGAGGGAAATGCGCCGCACCCGGGGGAGTTGCCGACGAATTTTTCCAAACAGGGCGACCAGTCGTTGCTGGGAAAGAATCAGGGCGTCTCCATCAGCCAGAAAAACCTTGTGTTGACGAGAACAATAGCGGGCGGCAAAGGCGATATTCTCGTCAATTTCCTCTTCGGAACGAATCCGGAATTTCTTTTTCTTATCCTTGTAGGCCCCGCAAAATGTACACTGATTATGGGAACATCCGACCGTCACCTGGAGGATGATGGAGTCTGCCTCACTGGGCGGTCGGATGATGTCGCCGTCATAGTTCATGCAGAGGGTTCAGGCAGGATTGTTCTTTGCAAACTCTTGCATGAATTCCACCAGCTTGACAACCCCTTCACGGGGGAAGGCATTGTAAATGGAGGCCCGGCAGCCGCCGATGGAGCGATGGCCTTTGAGTCCGTTCAGGCCGGCCTTGGTAGCCTCGGCGATAAATTTGGTTTCCAGTTCGGCGGTCGGCAGATTAAAGGAAATATTCATGAGTGAACGGGAGCCAGGCTCGGCATGACCGCGATAATAGGGACTGGCATCAATGGCGGCATAGAGCAGGGCGGCCTTTTCCTGGTTGATCTTCTCCATGGCGGCCACACCACCCTGTTTCTTCAACCATTTCAACACTTCACCCATCACATAAATAGCAAAGCAGGGCGGGGTATTGAACATGGAGTCATTGTCGGCATGGGTCTTGTAGCAGAGCATGGTCGGGGTGCCGGCCGGAGTACGATCGAGCAGGTCGTCGCGGATAATCACCACCGTGACACCGGCAGGCCCCATATTCTTCTGGGCTCCAGCAAAGATCAACCCGAATTTGCTGACATCAATTTTGCGGGAGAGGATGTCGGATGACATATCGCAGACCAGCATTTTATCGGTGGTCGGAAATGAGGGAAACTGGGTGCCGTAAATAGTGTTATTGGAAACCAGATAGAGATACTCGGCATCATCAGGAATCGTATATTCAGCCTGCTGAGGCACACGGTTGAATTTCTGTTCCTCGCTGGAGTAGGGCGCCGTGATCTCACCAAAGAGCTTGGCCTCTTTAATCGCCTTTTTGGCCCAGACCCCGGTGTTGAGATAAGCGGCCTTCTTGCCGCTGCCCAGCAGATTCATGGGGATCATGAAAAATTGGCTGGAGGCCCCGCCTTGCAGAAACAGAACCTTGTAATTATCAGGGATTTCCATGAGTTCACGAAGGAGCTGTTCAGCCCCAGCGGCCACGGCCATAAAGGGCTTGGAGCGGTGGCTCATCTCGATGAGGCCCATGCCGGAATCCTGAAAATTGACGACATCTTTGGCGGCCTGCTCAAGGACTTCGTAGGGTAGGGTGCCAGGACCGGCGCTAAAGTTATAAACTCGTTGAGGCATGTTGAGTATCTCCTTGTGTTTTCGTGTAGAATTATTTTTTTATTAACTGAAGATTGCGCGATTGTGTATCTCTTCGTTGTCAGATTTGTTTTATAGGGTAATGCGTACCTGTTATCCCCCCTATTCCCCCTTGTCAGACCGATCTTGATCCACACTTGACAAAGCACAGGGGTATTTCTTAATGCGGTTTTGGCTTCCTGTTAAGCATCTAAAATCATTCAATATCGAATATCGAACAAGGAACCGCAGAATGATGAAGTTTTCACTTCGACACTCGATATTCTATATTCGACATTCTACGGTTCATAAAAGTTCCTATGAAACAGGATGCTTACCATGCCCCCTGTGTCAAGTGTGGATCAAGATCAGCCTGACAAGGGGGGATTAAGGGGGGTTGTTGTTAAATCTGGCAACGAAGAATTATATGACATTGTATATGACGCAACAAGATACCTCTTTATGGAAAAACAAGGAATAGAAAAATGAGGGAAAAGAGGACGAGGAAGGGGGGCTTATCCTTGAGCGACACTCACCCTCCCAGTGCCAGACGAATGGTAACTGCCCTGATGGCATCGGCAGCCGAACTGCATATTCCACCGGCATAGCCCGCTCCTTCGCCAATGGGAAAGAGATTTTTTACTGACACCGATTCATACTCTTCGTTGCGCACAATTTTGACCGGTGAGGTTGTCCGTGTCTCCGCTCCCAGGAGGATCGCCTGATGCGAGACAAAGGACGGGACTTGCCGCCGCCACTGGTCAAAGGCGGACAGGAGCTCGGCAATGACAAATTCGGGGAAAATTGCTCGCATATCAGCGGTGACAATCCCTTGCTGGCATGAGCTTTCAGGGAGGTCGACCACCCCCTTCTCTCCTAAGAAATGCATCAGATTCTGGGCGGGAATCGCCCATGTATGCCCACCAGCGACAAAGGCTTTTCGTTCAATATTCTGCTGAAATTCAATGCCAGCAAGGGGGTTGGCTGACCCGTAATCTTCCTGGTGGCAACTCACTACCAGGGCCGCATTGGAAAAAGGGGCATCCCGCCGAGAGTAACTCATGCCGTTGACCACCAGCAAGCCCTGATCGGACGAGGCATTGATCACCTCGCCGCCTGGGCACATGCAAAAGGTGTAAACGCCCCGTTTTGTGGTGCGATTGGTCCAATTCAAGGAGTAGGTGGCAGCCCCTAAGCTTGGAAAATCATGATACTTCGGGCCATAGCGCATCCGGTTGATGATAGGGGCCGGATGCTCAATCCGCAGTCCAACTGAAATGGGCCGCGATTCCAGGGCCACCCCTTTGCCCTGCAGCATCTCCAGGGTGTCGCGAGCTGAATGACCCAGGGCCAGATAGATGCTGTTGCCACGATACTCCTGCTCGTCATTGATAATGATACCCGCGGCGGCATCACCTGCCATGAGCAGGTCGGTCATTTTGGCTTCATAAAAAATCTCACCGCCCCGTTCCAGAATAGAGGTACGGATCTTGCGGACAATACGACATAAAACATCGGTGCCGAGATGGGGCTTGCTGATATACGCTATTTCGGCCGGGGCTCCAAATCTGATAAAGGCCTGCAAGACACGATGCACCGGGCCGGTATTGTTGTTTCGTCTGGAAAAGAGCTTTCCATCCGAGTAGGAACCCGCCCCGCCTTCACCAAATTGGATGTTGGATTCGTTGTTCAGCTCCCGTTCTTGCATGAATTTCTGGACATCAAGGGTTCGTTCCTCGATCTTTTTGCCCCGTTCAAAGATCAGCGGTTTCAATCCGGCATCAACCAGTTCAAGGGCCGCAAACATTCCCGCCGGGCCAAAGCCGACGATAATCGGTCGCTCTTTGCTCCCGGCCATTTTTCGCTCGGTCGTGGGGGACGGAATATACAGCGGAAAACCAGACGAATTGTCATAGGTGTCAGCAACGAGAACGACCAGGGACAGGATATAATAGAACTGTTCCTGATTGCGAGGGTCTAAGGATTTGCTCAGAATTTCGATAATGCTGAGATCATCGGCCCTTGTTTGCAGGAGTTGGGACGCGGCATGAATGTACGAATCCAAGCCGTCTTTCTCAATGGGAATGGGCACATGGTTGAGGATGAGCTTCGTCAAGATTTTCCACAATGAAAAATGAAGGGGTTGATGGTCATGCCAATCCGTCGAACAGCATTGCGTCATGTCCCAAAAAATGTGCCCCTCAAACAATCCTCACAGACTGTCCAAGGGGCTTACCACTCCGCTGCCGCCGCGGTTCAGCACATGGGTGTAGATCATGGTGGTGGAGACATCGGCATGGCCCAGCAGTTCCTGGATGGTACGGATATCGTACCCGCTCTTCAGCAAGTGGGTGGCAAAGCTGTGGCGCAGGGCATGGCAATTGACCCGTTTGGTGATTGCCGCCGCCATCGCCGCCTTTTTGACGCTCTTCTGCAAGCCGTTTTCATGGATATGATGCCGCCGGGTTTCACCGCTGCGCGGGTCCTGGGACAATCGTCCGCTGGGAAAGACATACTGCCACATCCACTCCCGGGCGGCATTGGGGTACTTGCGGGTCAGGGCATCGGGCAGGAAAACCTCCCCCAGTCCCTGCCTCAGATCCTCCTGATGCAGCCTCCGCGTCTCGTCAAGATGGCGGGTCAATACCTCCCGCAGGCTTTGGGGCAACGGAACCACCCGATCCTTTTGCCCCTTGCCGTCACGGATCACAATCAAATTCTGATCAAAATCAATATCCTGAACCCGCAGCCGCACACATTCCATTAATCGCATTCCCGTCCCATACAACAAGGCTGCCATCAGATAATGCAGACCGCCTGTCTTTTCCAGCTCCGCCAGCAAACGACCGGCTTCTGACCGACTCAGGACAACCGGCAGCCGCCGGGGCCTTTTGGCGCGGACAAAATCTCCAAGATTGCCGATCTCTCGTTTCAGCACCTGGGTAAAAAAGAAGATCAAACCATTCAAGGCCTGATTCTGGGTGCTGGCCGCCACCTGGCCACGCACCGCCAGATCCTGCAAAAAGGCGACAATGTCCGTCTCACTCATGGCCGCGACATCCTTATCCCCCGCGAACAGCAGAAAACGGCACACCCAGCCCAGATAGGCCTGCTCGGTGCGGATGGAGTAGTTTCGCTGCCGGATAACAACCACCAACTCATCAAGAGAACTGCCATAGCGGGCACGCACCCTATCCAGAAGCGGCATGCGGCCAGCGGGTTCAGTGCTGGGCAAGACCCCGCCTGTCCGGGCAATGGTGGGATGGGAGTCCTCAAGCTCCTGAGCGGAATTGCGCCAATACTCCCAGTTGACCTGAGCCCCAACAGGGGCACGGGCTGTTTCCAATAAAATCTGTATAGCATCAACAATCTGAAGAAACTGCCACCCCTGAAGCCCCTGTTTTCGCCCCTGCTCCTCCAGATAGCGGTTGATATCATCCGCACTGTGCTCAAGCAGTTTCCGTTCCTGAGCGACCTTGATAAAGTCTTCAGCCCGCTTCACATACCAGCGCTGCGCACTCTCCTTGACCCTTCGCAACCTGAGGTTTTCAATATACTTGCCCCAAAAAATCTCAACATTATTGCTGGAAAAATTTGCATTTGCCTGCTGCATCATGTATCCTGAAAAAAATTGAGTGGTTTTGCTTTCGACTTCACAGTCACAAAAAGTTTTCCACAAAAGTAATACACAGAAACAAACAAATCAATAGGCAGAATTCGTATACAAGGCAATTCTGTCTAATATACTGTTAGCATTTTAAGCTCTGAACATAATGCTGAATAAAATAGATGGTAAGTGCGGTTCGCCTGATGGCGAGGCAAGGTCAGTGTTTCGGGCAGAGATGTAGCCCCACCAGCAATCTGCCGCTGA
>DYDK01000021.1 GCA_020717935.1 Desulfocapsa sp. | reverse complement strand
TCTGTCTGGAATGCCCGAAAGCAGATGGTGGACTGGCTCCGCCCGCATTGTGTTGAGGAAAATGAGCTGGTGGATCTGTTTTATGCAATCACAAATTGTCATGGCTGGATCAAGTCAACCAAGACTGAAGTTACGGTACGACTTGAGCCGCTGCAACAACCAAGGCGCAGATGTGCACAAGAGCTGCTTTGTCGCAAATTGACAAATCTCGGAGCACGCACTCCAGCCGGAAAATGGCTAGTCGTTGAGGTCGGCGAAGAGCCAATAACAAATGTCCAAAAAAAATGACGCTTTTGGCATGTTGTTTACGAGGTCTGTTATAACGATTCATAGGGGGATATTGCCTGTTGAGGCGGGTTTTCAATAGAGGCATAGAGGAGGGGAAAACCCTCCACCGCGAGAGATTCGTTGAGACAGAAAAATCAGAGGGCCGTTGCTGCTCCTGCAGCCCGTTTTTCCATCTCGAACTGGTCAATGGCTGCCTTGATGATACGAAAGAGTTCGCGGTAATAGAGTTTATTGCGACTCTGCACGAATTGATACACGGCCTTGCGCAGGGTCTCTTCGTCAAGACCCGGGTATTTTGCCACGGCCAGACCCATGATCTCACTTTTCCAGTCCGGCTCCCATGCTTTTTGCAGGGAACGGCACTGCTGCTGGTCTTCCACGGCCTCGTTAATCATGATATCCCGTAGATGCTCAGCCTCGTGGAGTTGGGTTTTCTCCTTGAGTTGTGAACCTTTCCTGCGGCTGAGAAATTCATAAATAGCATCCAGGGACGGACTTTGACGAAGAAGTTTGGCCAGATGCTTCACCTGCCGCTTGCGGGTACCGCCGCTTAAATTGCGGATGGTCTTGATTTCGACACGAATCTCGTCGTTATCATCAGGAAAGACCTTGAGATCTTTGTCGGTAAGCTCGGTGATCTCCTCAGCCACATCTTCTATCCGTTTGAATCGTCGTTTCTGTTCGGATTTACTGATTATTTCATCCATTCATTGTTTCCCTGTTTTAATCAATCAAAGTCCTGATAATATCCTTTTTGCCAATCACCCCAACCAGAACCTCGCCATTGACCACAGGCAAGGTATGGACATTTTTTTCTGCCATGATGGTGGCGATTTCATCCAAAGGGGTCTCTTCGGTTACGGTGATGGGAGTGCTGGTGAGAATATCTCTGACCTTGGCCCCGACCATTTTTTTCATTTCGTCTTTCATTTTGTCGGGCTTTTCCAGATAGAAAACAGCATCAAGGATGGTGATAACCGTGGGAATATGCACTTTTTTCGTCTGAAAAATAAGGTCGCTCTCCGTAACCACACCCACAATTTTGCCATCGGCATCAAGAACTGGCACCCCGCTTATTTGGTGGATTGATAAAATCTGAGCCAGCTCTTTCACGGTTGCCTGATCTTGAATAGTAATGACTTCACGACTCATAATATCTCGTGCGATGAGCATAATAACCTCCTCATGAATTGAATTGTTGTATACTCTGGGGCAAAGCATCGGCAAGCTCACTTGCCGTATATCCAATACCAACGCGTTCCCACTCGCTGTCTCCTGCCACTCCATGCAGATAAACAGCCGCACAGGCAGCCTCTTGCGGATCAAGGCCCTGACAGATAAGGGCCCCGATAATCCCGCTCAGCACATCACCCATCCCACCGGTGGCCATGCCAGGATTACCGCTGGTATTGATCCAGATTTGACCTCTGGACGACGCAATAACGGTGCCGGCGCCCTTGAGAATGACCGTACACTGCCCTGCCTCCCGATCAAAAAGCTGACAGGCTGAGGAAGCAGCCCCAATTCGGTCGTGCTGAATGGTGGCCACCGAAACGCCAAGCATCCTTGCCATCTCACCAGGATGAGGAGTAAAGATTCTCGGTCCGGGCGGGGCCTGCATCTGATCTTTATGATGAGCCAGAATGCTTAAGGCATCAGCATCAAGCACCATTGGCAATGGCACCGTTTGATACAGATGCAGAACAAGCTGGACCGTAGCCTCGGTCAGGCCAATGCCCGGTCCCAGGACAACGGCCCTTTTGCCGGCCAGATGCTGCTCGATTGCGAGCACCGACTCCATACCTGTTGCCGAATGAGCCGTTGCCAGGGGAATGGTCATCGCCTCAACCAGGCTGGTCTCAAAAATGGCGTTCAGATCATGAGGACAACACAGGCTTACCAAACCGCAGCCACTGCGAAGAGCGCCTTTGACACTCAAAATGGCAGCTCCGGTCTTGCCAAGGGAACCGGCTATTACCAGCAGATGGCCGTTATTTCCCTTATGAGATAGGGATGAACGGCGAATGCGAGCAAGGGACAAGGCAACGGTTCGGGCAGTCACAGCCTTCTGCTGAATAGCCAGCGCAGTGAATACCGCAGGGGGAATACCAATATCAAGGATATGCAAGCGGCCACACACATCTCGACCACCTTCCAGCAGTTGCCCGGGCTTGGCACAGCTGTATGTGGCCGTATGATCGGCACGAATACAGGCCCCTTGAAACAAGCCGGTGTCGGCATTGAGCCCCGAAGGAATATCCACCGCCACCTTGGGGATAGCGGAGGCCCATGCTTCGGTATTGATAAGACCAATCAACTCAGCGATATGACCGTTTATCTCTCTGGTCAGCCCCGTGCCCAAGAGGGCATCCACAATGGCATAACAGGGCTTTCCGCCACTACGAAGGTTCGTCACCAAGGCCGAAAGCGACTGCACAGCTTCTGAAGAATCGAAAATAAAGAGAGGAAGATCGAGCGCTTGAACAATGCGGACATTGCGGGCCGCATCCCCTTGCAGGGATTGCGGCGCAACGACAAAGACAAAGACCGGTTCGCACCCTCTCTGGTGCAGGTGCCGCCCTATCACCAAACCATCTCCGCCATTATTCCCCGGGCCCACGAGAATCAAGGCAAAACTGTCTACCGCCGTGCCCAATTCCCTTTCCATCATGAGAACAGTGCCCAGACCAGCGTTTTCCATGAGGACGATTCCTGGAATCCCATAGTCCTCAATGGCACAACGGTCAATCTCCCGCATTTCATGTGCAAAAGGAAGTTTCATAATGCGCAACCAAGTCATCAACTTAGGGGCCGTTAAGAAATAACCTCTACTTTCTATCCATTTCTTTACGGCCCCTTACGCCGTTCATGAGACTAAAAAATATACGTTATTTTTGAACAACGGCTTAACGGATTTCTGGTTCCTGTGAACCGTCCACCAAGGACATTTCCTACGGGACACATGGAAACGGGGATGTTGTTTCCTTTCCCGATCAAGATGGGAACGGAACGCGAAGGCAAGCGAGCAGAGAATCACGAAAGATTTTTGAGAAAATAGATCACATTATCAATCACTGTCTGTCGATCACTGTCCGCATCTTTGAAAACACCGAGGTAGAATTGACCCAATGAAAACACCAGCAAATCATTCCCCGATTCCCGCTCAATGCTGAGATGAATATACCGATTCCCGCTCATATCAGTGGCCATGGCATCACACTTGACACCACAATGAGCAATCAGCGAAGCAAACAGGAGCGCATCTTCCGTACTCCCGTTACGGTTCTGACTGAGCACCTGCCCATCGCTACGAGCCAGAATATACCGGGCAATCCCATTGATCTGTTCCAGTCTGGCAAAATCTTTGGCTGAGGCCATGGGCTTACTCCTGTGGCAAGATATTTTTGATTTTATTGTGAAATTCCTTCACGCTCTTCTCGTCGTCAATTTCTTCTTCGATAAGAGTAATGAGGTGCTTCATGGTCTCGGTTGAAGGAGTGTGCTTTTGACACCAAGCGACCAAAAGTTCATGAAAGACAGGAGCCGCCACTGGACCAATACAATGGGCCAGCCCACCCTGAAGGGCATTCAAAATCGCTGCCAAGGGCGCTCCCGGGGCAAGCAAGGCATCCGTATCAACCGCAATCTCCGCGCGAGGCGCCTCTTGAGGCGGAAGCTGTTCCGCAACGGGTGCCTCCTGCACTGGCGGTGGGGCTGGGGAAGTTTCGTCATGATGCCCCTGTGCGCTGTTATTCAAGGCGATCTGCAAGGCCATCCGAATCATACCGACCGATAAATCGGGGGTATAGAGGAGGCAGAGCCAATTCCCATCGGGAAGCAAGCGACCAGAGAGGATAAGAGTGTCAAAACTTACCTGGAGCTGGGTAAGATCCTGAAATTGATTTGAGGCCAGCACCGCAACAGCGGCCATCTTTCCCGCCACCGCCAGCGAGTTAAAAGAAACGCTCGCATTCCCGGAATGGGTAGCGAGAACGCCATCTCGGGGACTAAAGAGAAAAGCACCGCCGATTGCCGGCATACTGGTGACAATATCGGCAAGAAACAAGTCATGATTCATGAGAACTTTACCTTGAAAAAGATTGCATCATTAAGGAACGATAATGATTGAGTTATATATGCCCGTGAACGCCATGTCAAGTTTGAAGCAAACCCAAAATGAAAACAGGGAGAGCTTTCCCCCAAGAGAGCAATGTTGCTTAAGAATCCAATACTTCAGGATTCGTAGCCACGACCGATATCGCTTCCTTGAGGCGGATAATTCCGCAAAAGAAGCCTATCCCTGAGCCACCAAGAGCTTTAAGGCCAAGCCAGCGGCCCGCTTCGAGGCCCCCGGACCGCCAAGTCTGGCGCGCACGGCGGCCAAACCTTTGCGCATCTCTCTTTCGACCTGTTCATCAAAAAGCAGGCGGGCAAGCTCGGTCTCAATCCGGCCTGGTGTCACCTCATCCTGCAGAAGCTCAGGGACGATCGGCCCTTCGGCAATCAGATTGACCAGCGAAAATAACGGCATGTGGCGGATCAACAGACGACCTAAAAAATAGGTACAAGGGTCCACCTTGTACACCACCACCATCGGCACATCAAGAATCGCCAGCTCCAGAGTGACAGTGCCGGAAGCAGCGACCACTGCATCACAGGCAGCCATCATATCATAGCGATTTTCATGGATGAGTTTGATATTAATCCGCCCCGAACAGGCCGCGAGGCCGCTGTTTTGCAGGATTTCATCCGAGATCGTAGACGCAACCGGCAGCACAAAGACGAGCTCCTTTGCATACTTGTCCCGAAGCATCATGGCGGCATCCAGGAAATCAGGGAGCAGGTTCGCAATCTCTTTGCGGCGACTGCCTGGCAACAATCCGATTATCGTATGGCGGGGATCAATCCCATACTGATCGCAAAAGG
The DNA here is from genome assembly GCA_020717935.1 of Desulfocapsa sp. Classification (GTDB taxonomy): domain Bacteria; phylum Desulfobacterota; class Desulfobulbia; order Desulfobulbales; family Desulfocapsaceae; genus UBA2270. The sequence continues at coordinate 7,885 of DYDK01000021.1, read as the reverse complement.
ACTGCCTATCCCTGCCGACCTTCACCGAATCGAGCAAGGGATGACCAACAAAGTGGGCCGGCACCCCTCGGCGGCGATAAAAAGACTCCTCAAAGGGAAGAATAACACCAATACTCGCCACCAGCCGGGCCATGGTTTTCACCCTGCCCGTCCGCCAGGCCCAGACCTGGGGACTGATATAGTAAAAAACCGGAATGCCGCATTTTTTCGCCGCGCGCGCGAGCATCAGATTAAAATCAGGAAAATCTATAAGAATAAGGAGGTCAGGACGATCCCCCCGCATCTGCCGAGTCAGAATGCTTTTGGCCCGAAGAATATCGGCCAGCACCGACACCACTTCCACCACCCCGACCACCGCTATTTTACTCGCGTCAAAGAGGATTTCCACACCGGCGGCCTTCATCTCCCGCGACCCCATGCCACAGAAAAAGAGGTTCGCATCCTCCTGTCGCATGGCCTGTACCAGCCTGGCCCCATGTAGATCGCCGGAGGCCTCGCCAGCGCTTATCATTATTTTTCGCCGCGGGGCCGCAGTTTCATTGGCATTCATGACTATTTCTTTCTTTATTTTTTCCTGCCAGCATGGCTGTGCTGATGAAAAACCGGAAGCTGCTGATTGTCACGAATCTGGGCCATGACCTGCAAGGCAACGGCCAGGGCCTGTCGCCCTTCCCAGCCCGAGACCAGGGGTTTTTTGCGTTCCCGCACACACTCAATGAAATGAGCAATTTCTTCTTTCAGGGCATCGCTGGCCGGAAATGAACTCGTCTCAACCACCATATCGGGCGTGCCATCGGCTCCTATCTCTGCGTCAATGTGAACAAAGTTCAATTCCCGACTGGCAAAATCAACGGTGATAGCAGCCTGCTGCTGATAGACCCGCAACCGGCGCACCGTCGAGCGGGAGATCCGGCTGGCAGTCACATTGGCCGAAGCCCCGTTGGCAAAAACCAGACGGGCATTGGCAATGTCGGTGGTGGCCGTCACCACCGACGCGCCAGAAGTGTGGATGGATTGCAGGGGCGAATCAACCAGACTGAGAATAATTTCAATATCATGAATCATCAAATCGAGCACCACATCCACATCCACCCCCCGATTCTTGAACGGGGCGACCCGCGTGCTTTCAATAAAAATCGGCACGGTCAGAAATTTCTGCATGGCCTGAAGAGCCGGATTAAAGCGTTCCAGATGTCCAACCTGGAAGATCAGTTTCATAGCTTCAGCCCGAGCGCACAGATCATCCGCCTCAGCCAGAGTGGTGGTGATCGGTTTTTCCAGCAATATATCCACGCCCCTTTCCATACACTCCAGGGCCACCTGATGATGATAACTGGTGGGCACCACAATGGAAACCACATCCACCAGCGGCAAAAGATCGCAGTAATCGGTAAAGGCCGCGCAGCCGCACTGATCCGCTATGGTAGCAGCCATGCTCGGATCAACATCCACCACCCCGACCAGCTCCACCCCTTCCATCCCCGCATACTTCTGAGCATGAAATTTCCCCAGATATCCGACACCAATAACCCCGGCTTTTATTTTTTTCATGACACCATCACCTTTTTCCTCCACATTATTCGGACTTATTTTTCAGCTTGAAAACAATGTCTTTATAATAATCAAGAATCTTCGTCTTACGGTCACTAATGGTCTTGCCAGCAGGCAAAGACAGTAAGATTTTTCTGTTTTGCAAAGCTGGTTCATACTCCGGATTAATTTCCAGGGCGCGATCCAACGCTGCCAGGGCCTCTTCATTTTTTCCCAGATACATATAGCACAAACCCATATTTCCATGGGATTGACAATGATTGGGATACCCGCTCACAACCTCTGTGAACAGCACGACAGCTTGCTCATACTTCTTTGTTTCCATGCACACAAAGCCTTGGTCAAAGACATCCATATAATGAAAATATACATCCAGAAACAGACCAGATCCTTTGAGATTAACATCATTGAAAATTTCGAGCAGGTTATTGGCGTTTTTGACAAAGTCTTCTTCGGCGTCCCCATATTTCTCTACCATTTGCAAGGACTTCACACACCCGCTGAAATCAAGAAGTTCTTTATGGGTCATCGCCTTATTAAACCATGCTTCTGCAAAATATGGATTCATATCAAGACACTTATCCAAAGAAACAAGAGCCTCCTCATATCTTTTTTGCAGTACTAAAACAATGCTCATGCCATAATGCACAATATAGAGATCAGGATGTTGTCGCACCAAGTCAACAATGAGCGCTTTCCCTTCCTTCATTTTCCCTTTCTCCACGAGAGCCAGGGCATCATCAACAAGCCCGTCCACTTCCGGATTCATTCTGAAAATAACAGGCCGTTGAGTTTTTTTGCTATTCTTCTCCACGACATATTTATTAGCCTGAAGGAAATAAGAGCACTCACCACAATGGTCATTTCTGGTATTTGCACAACACAGAGAACATATCAGCACATTGTTGTTCAGCAAACAGACCCGTTGCCCTTTTTTAGCTTTACAAACGACACATTGTGTTTTTTTCATGATTTGTTTTTTGCAATTGGTTATTGGTTATTGGTTATTGGTTATTGGTCAATATCATTAACTTCAGATTTCCTGATCCGGTCGCACTTGGCGTTGGCATATTTTCTGGTGCCCATCTCGGGAGTCAATCGGATAAAATAGGGATTGTCCTCAGTAGTATCGGGGGGTTGTCCCCATTTTATCGTATGGCGAATAGTATAAAAAATGTGCAATTCACCTTTCCGGATATTGGGTGAATTACCCGTCCGGATCAGGAAATCTGAACTTAATAAATTTCTGGGCACCGCAGGGTTCATGGGAGCCATGATGATTTTGATTATATTTCGTAGGGGCGAATACATTCACCCCTACGAAAGCAACACAACGCACAAACCCATTAAGTTAATGACATTGGGTTATTGCTTAGGGAGTCGGAAATTACCATGCCGCTCTCTCATCAATCTCTCGCATAATCCTCTCCGTTTCCGTTAAGGCGACTATGATTTTTTGATAGTGGCAAATCTCTTCAAATCCTAACGCTCTGCCCTTGCGGTCTTTCAGCCATTTTTGGGCAGGTTGATAGCCGCCGATATAAAAATTCCAAGCATTTTCGGGGACATTATCAAAATACTGGCTGTCGTTGATACACACCTTGCCCTCTGTATAATGGGGTTTGCCGACGATATTATCACCGTCTGCCGGATAGTGGGTGATGAATTGCTCGACTTTCGGGCTTTCGAGCAGATGCAAGCCCCGCAGTTCGCCGCCCAGTTTGACCAACTGCCAGAATGCGTTTTTATCCTGCGGATAGAGCGCCCGTGGAAAATCTATCTTGAGGAATTCTCTATATTTCTGGCGGTAGGATGGGCTGTGCAGGACGGCGTAGATGTAGTCGAGAAGGTCAAGGGGGGCGAAGGTTTCTGGCCCATCCTGAGAAGAACCACCCCCAACCCCCTCCTTAAAAACAGGTAAGCGAGCCTGCGAGACTCCGAGGAGGGGGCTTTCAAGCTCCCCTCCTATGTTAGGAGGGGTTGGGGGTGGTAGAAAGGCAGTCACGGAGGGCAAAGAGTGTTCTGCCACGAAGGTTAAACCTAAATGAGCGGCAATTTGTTGAATGATTTGGGGATTGAGGTTGGGGATGCGGCCGCTGCTGGGGGTGATGGTTTGCTGGTCGGTGGTTTCCGGATAGAGGTAGAGAGGACAAATATACCCAACCTCTCCAGTTTGTAATGATACCGCACATCTTTCTGTAATAATCTTTGTTATGAAAACATGCTGAAAATCAAATGAAGTTTGCTGCCTACATAACAATAATGCGATATTGTCTTTACCTAAAAAATGCCTCATAACTTCATTTCGAGGATACGCCATAAAACCTTTACTGTTACCAGTATAAATGGTTTTTCTTACATCAAAAGGCCTGTATAAAATATCAGTTATTTTGCCAGCATTTTTTTGCAAATCATTCTTTGCAAAGGAAATTTTCCAATCTCTCCCATCAGGCTTGGGTGTGTGTTTTAACCTAAAAGCATCTTCATCCATCGTTAATAAATCATGTTTAATATCAATCAATGTAGATGCTTCAAACTGCACAGTTAAATGATCTCTTTCTGTTGTTATGCCACTGGCATTCACCACCATCAACTCATTAAGGGCAAAGCCCTTGCTGTACTCCTTCTGAACACCAAAATCCTTGGGCACAAAGAAAAACTCCGGCCCTTTGCTCTCCAACTCCTGCCACGCCACCCCTGACAAGGAAGCTGTTCGCAAAAAGTCATATTTTACCTCTCGCTTCCCCTGCACATCCGCATGAAAGACCCGCCCCAAGCCGTTCTTCTTTTTCTTGCCGGTCTTGACAAAAAGGTTGATGGACACCCCTTGCATAATATCAAAGACATTCTGGTCGGGGCTGCCATCGGGGCAGGTTTCTTTTTTCTTGGCGTTGCCGTGCAGGTCAAGGATGTAAATAGTGTCAAAACTCTCCAGCAGATGGCGCCGCATCTGGCGGTGAATAATGCCGTCAATAAAGCTGTTATTGGAGATATAAGCGAGAATGCCGCTGCCATTTTTATCAATCAGATGCTGGCCGTAACGAATGAACTTAATGTAATCATCGGAAAGGGGCTGGATATTGCGTTCATTCAAGTCTTTTTTATAATCAGCAACAAGCCCTTGTATCCACTGCCCCTTATTGCTGCTGCTGACACTGTAGGGAGGATTGCCCAGCACGCACATGACCGGCGTGTCCCGCTTGATGCGGTTGGCCTCGTTGGCCTCGTCACTGAGCCAACTGGCGAAGAGGGTGCCGGTGTCGGGATGGTGCTCTTCGAGGCTGTTGGTGAGATACACCCGCAATCGTTTGTCTGTGCTGGGCTTGTAGCCCGTTTCCGCCAACAGCAGATCAAGCTGGAGATGGGCCATGGCGTAACTGGCCATCAGCAACTCAAAACCATTGAGGCGGGGCAGCAGATGAGACTCGATATAATTGCTCCAGATCCCCTGCTGACCAGCAAATTTCCGATGAATATGCTTGATCGTTTCCGCCAGAAAGGTGCCGGTGCCCGTTGCCGGATCAAGGATCTGCACCTTATGAACTTCCCTTCCCACCTTTTTCCCCTGATACCGGCTCGTTATCGTGGTTGTGCTGGTGTCGGCCAGTCCGGAGGGCAGACCGAACTCAGTTCTGAGCAGTTCATCGACTGCCCGCACAATAAAACCAACCACCGGAGCGGGCGTGTACCAAACGCCTCGGGCCTTGCGAAGTTTGGGATCGTACAGACTGAGGAAAGTTTCGTAAAAATGGATAATCGGGTCTTCGGTCTTGGTCGCCTTCCCGTATCCAGCAAGGATTTCAACGACATTACAGGCAAGAAATATCTCCACCAGACTGTCCACAATCCAGAGAATGCGGTCGTCAATATCAGGGCCGGCGATATAGCCAAACAGCCGCCGCAAAAAAGGGTTGGACTTGGGAATCAGCTCGGCGGCCTCCTGCCGCGAAAACGAGGGCAGGGTCGGATCGTGGAGGCGAGCGGCAAACAGGCCATAGGCAATAGTCTGGGCATAGACATCGGCAAAACCCTGGGGGGTAATATCATGGATCAGGATTTGCCGAAAAGCAAGCATCTGATCTTTCAGGGTGCTGTCGTGTTGATTCTCCGTATCACTGGACAAGGCTTTCCCGATAATATCAGAAAGCAGACGGGCCTTGCCCGCCATCATCTCGGCTAATTTTTGCGGACTCTTGATAGTCTGGCCAAGATGCATACAAAAATCGTGGATCAGATTGACAAAGGGGGCAAAATTGCCAGGCAAGGGCCGGATGCCCTTCTCAGTCAACTCGGCAATGGCGATACTGGTCACAAACTGGCCGTCACGATAAAGATGAAAGTCGAGGTAATCGGTAAAGATCAGGTTGTTCAGCGACCCCTTGTAACGGTCAAACTGTTCTTTATTGCCAGCTTTTTTCGCTCCAGCCAGGTCTTTATCGCCAAGGTCTTTGGCCTCAATAAACCCCACGGGGATATTTTTACGGGTGAGGATATAGTCGGGAGCGCCGCAGGACTGGCGTTTGGGTTCATTGGTGGCCCTGATCTCTGGAGCCAGCGTTTCCAGAAGGATTTGCAGATCGCCGCGAAAGGAATGCTCGGTGGCATTGCCAAGCTGGTAGCGGCTGTTGATGGTAGCGAGGTAGTGAGATACTGGCATTTTATTCCGTTTCTAAATCAAAACTACAATATTACAGAAATAATAATTGATTATAGGCCGCTACCAATAAGGGAGAATATCATGCGTGTCTATGCAATAAGTGAATACTTGAAATAGAAATGAAATACAGGCGCATGAAGCAGATTGTTACGATTGAAAAATATCTGTTGCGCATCGAGCAGACGACAAGCGAAGACAGAAAGATGATACCATCTGATACAAATAAATCACGCCTTTTCGACCGATCTCACCACCCACTCCTGATCACAAGAGCTCCTTTTCTCCCGGACTGGCCACTCAACCTCTTCTGTTGTCGGCTGATAGCCACCTGAAACAAAAATGAGATTTCGTAAGGGCCTCGGTATCAACCCCCCTACCCTTTGATAACCGCCAGGGGTTTGAGTTGCACCCTAATATCCACCAAATCGGCCTGATTTTCCATCACAACCGCAATATCCTTATAGGCGCCAGGGGCTTCATCCAGGCTGCTTTTGCCACGAAGCGCATGAACCACACCTAAGGCATCGAGCCTGGATATTTCATCATCAAGATCAAGCTCTTTCTGGGCCTGCGTGCGACTCATCTTTCTTCCAGCCCCATGCGAACAGGACGAAAAACTCTCCGGCTCTCCTTTGCCGGTCACGATATAACTGGCGGCTCCCTGGCTGCCGGGAATAATCCCCAATTGTCCCTGACAAGCCCTGGTCGCCCCCTTGCGATGAATCATCACATTTTCGCCAAAATGATTTTCCAGGGCGGCATAGTTATGGGCAATATTGATGAGTGCGCCGAAAGAAACATCGCCGACCACATCAATAAGGGCCTGTTTCACTTGCTCCATCATCAGTTTGCGGTTGGCAAGGGCAAAATCAACACAGTATCGCATCTCTTCCAGATAGGCCTGCCCTTCTGGACTCTCCAGGGGCAGAAATGCAAGCTGCCAGTTTGCGGGCACCGGCGAGTTCATCTTTTTATTGAGGGCAATGGCCACCTTATTGTAATGATGGGCGACCTTAAAACCAATATTCCGGCTGCCGGAGTGGATCATGATCCATATGAAACCGTCATCACCCTGCTGTATCTCGATGAAATGGTTGCCACCGCCAAGGGTTCCGATCTGTTTGCGGGCAGAATCATATTCCTGCCTGACTATCGGTAAATGTGAACCTGCACTGTCAACACCGCCTGGCATCAGAGTTTCATCCTGTTTCTTTGATTGGTGTGAAAAACCCACCGGCACAGCACTTCGTATGCCTCCCTTATATTCCCGCGATCCACCAATAATTTTTTTTAAATCACTGTGGTCAAGACTGTGAATGGTCGTTTGCAACGCACACATCCCACAGCCGATATCAACCCCTACCGCATTGGGAACAACAACGCCCTGGGTTGCCATAACCCCGCCAATGGGCATTCCATACCCCTGATGAGAATCAGGCATGATGGCAATATGACGAAAGACAAAGGGAAGATTGGCCAGGTTTCTTGCCTGGGCCAAGGCTCCGGCCTCCATGTCGTTTAACCAGAGTTTAATTGGCTTTTGCTCTGTTGTTATTATCTGCTTCATCGTTCTGTTACTCCATACCACGAGAGCCTCTTGCAAAATGATCTTTTCGCCCAAACTCTTCGTTATGCTCAAAATTTTATCCTCGGAATATCAACTATATGCCTGCGGTA
>DYDK01000020.1 GCA_020717935.1 Desulfocapsa sp. | reverse complement strand
TAACAAATGTCCAAAAAAAATGACGCTTTTGGCATGTTGTTTACGAGGTCTGTAATCAAAAACCGGACAAGATAATTGTCGCGAACCGGCCAAAGTAATTGACATCTGATAGTTCACCGCCCTGACCATCCGTGGATACCCCTCTGCACCGCGCCCTGCGTGAGGCGCTGGTCAATGCCCTTGTTCATGCCGACTATTCAGGACGGGCTTCGATTCTGGTGGTGAAAGACCCCGCAGGTTTTGTCTTTCGTAATCCGGGGATGATGCGCGTGCCTGCAGAACAGGCCCTGCGCGGCGGGGAAAGCGATTGCCGCAATCGCACGCTGCATCAGATGTTTTTGATGATCAATCTCGGTGAGCGCGCCGGCTCCGGCTTGCCCAAGATTCGCCAGGGCTGGGAGATAGAAGGCGGCACGATACGACTTTTTGATTCTTTTGAACCGTATGACCAGACCCGGCTGGAAATGATGTGGGGGCGGATGGCGGATGAGACGGGAAAAATGACGGGAAAAATGACGGGAAAAATGACGGGAAAGGTTTTTGACCTGCTGGTCTCAAATAACGCCCTGACTGTCTCTGAGTTAGCCACCAAACTCGAAAAATCGGAAAGCACTATAGAACGGGCTATCCGGGAATTGTGCAAGTCGGAACGACTCAAAAGGGTTGGCTCACGCAAGAGTGGCCATTGGGAAATCCTGGCTGATAAATAAGGATCAGCTTGAATGTTTTTGTTTCCACTGGTTCCGTGAAGGTCGGGGCATGGGACAGTGCGGCTCAAGAGAATGGAGTTGGGTGAAATGGAAAAAAGTAAGAATAACTACCACATCGAGATGCGTTCCTACCGGATTATCGGTTGGGGCTGGATTGCGCTTTGTGCCGTCGGGCTTATGATAGCGATTCTGATCCAGCAGTACCTTCTGGCTGGGGGATGTGTTGTTTCCGCGGCGTTCGGGGCGTATATGGTGCTGGGTTCCGGCAGCTTTGATATTGATGGTGAGGGCCTTTTCCATCGGTCATCGTTTGGCGCATGGCGAATCCGCTGGGATGAAATATCCAGGGTTGAGGTCGGAGCGGGCGAGGGAACGATGGTGCTCCACGGGAGCAATAAGCGTTTTATTCTCTCTTCGCCCGGCGGATGGGATGAGTCCGTCAAAGACGAGGCCTTCGCCTTTGTGACCCGGCAGCTTGAGTCCCGAGAGCTCCCGTTCAAGCCAAGCGGGGTCGCCGCCTACAAAATCATGAAAAACACCCGTGTACTGCCAAGTCAATCGGTCTGACCAGACACTGCGTGAACTGTGCTGCCGCAAGCAGGGAGGAAAAACAGAGAATGGGGCCGAAAAATAACCACACAAAGGTATTGTCCAATGTCTGAGATACACGATCGAGTTCAGTTAATACCTTCCTGGAAAAGTCGGATCGGCGGTGAATTTGAGCAGGAGTACATGCTCAATCTCAGACAGTTCCTGATTCAGGAGAAACAGGCCGGAAAGGTCATTTACCCGGAAGGGAAAGACATCTTTAATGCCATGAACCTGCTTCCCTTTGAGAAGGTGAAGGTTGTGATCATCGGGCAGGACCCGTATCATGGGCCGGGGCAGGCGCATGGCCTGTGTTTTTCTGTTATGCCGGGGGTTGCGCCTCCGCCATCTTTGAAAAATATTTTTCAGGAGATCCAGGCCGATCTCGGCATTGCTCCGGCCAACCATGGCTGCCTCAGTAGTTGGGCGGAACAGGGTGTGCTGCTGTTAAACAGTGTGCTGACAGTGGAAATGAACAGGCCAGGTTCGCACCAGGGAAAGGGCTGGGAGTGTTTCACTGATGCCATTATCAAAACGCTGAACAGTGAGCATTCCGGGCTGGTGTTCTTCTTGTGGGGCAGTTACGCTCAAAAGAAAGGCGCGATTATCGACAAGAAGCGGCACCTGGTACTGCAGTCGGTACACCCGTCCCCCTTATCCGCGCATCGTGGTTTTTTCGGGAACAAGCATTTTTCCAAGGCCAATGCCTATTTGCAGTACCAATCAAAATCACCCATTCACTGGGAACTGCCTTTGCTCAATACAGGGAACAATGGAAGGGGAAATGGGAGTTGGGTCAACGCTGTGCAATAATTCAAGAAGCTCAAAGGTCATGAAGATACAGAATAAAAATTCAGGAATTGTGTACTCGACCGAGTCCGGCAAACTCTGTCCCGAGTGTCATGAACTTGCCGCGAAATGCAGTTGCCGAAAGAAGCAGAGACCTCCCGCTGATGACGGTATCGTCCGGCTTATGCGAGAAACCAAAGGACGAAAGGGAAAGGGCGTGACCTTGATTGCCGGTGTCCCTTTAAACGGCGAGGCCCTGAAAAAACTGGCGACAACCCTGAAACAGAAATGCGGCAGCGGCGGCAGCATCAAGGAGGGTATCATTGAAATTCAGGGCGACCACCGGGACACGCTGGAGCGGGAGCTGACCGGGCTTGGGTATATAGTGAAGCAGGCCGGCGGATGACGCATTCTCTAAAAATCTCCCCCCTGACAAGGGGGGATTAAGGGGGGTAACAGGTACGCATTACCTTATAAAACAAATCTGACAAAGTAGAATTAGGGCATCGTGAAAAATGGTCTTTTTGTCCAACTTCTTCGTTATGCTTAAAGTTTTTTATCGGAATATCAGTATGTTCCGAGTCGCTTAGATGCTCGCGATAAAATTTTTCACATGTCTCGATTTTGAACGAACAGCCTCATTTTTTCAAGATATCCTTTTGTACGCTTTTTTATCAAAACTGCAACTTGCGAGGTTTTTATGATAAGGAAAAGTCAAGAGCTACTTGTCCTGATGCTTTCCATTTTTGGCTTTGCATTTATTTTTCTGGCGCTCATTTTCCACAATTACACAGAACAATACGCGATTGCTGAAGCTGAAAAGCTGGTTCAGGACTCACTTCTGAGCCATCGAGCTATTCATCAGTATGTCAACACCATTTCCAGACCCGAACTTTATCGTTTGAAGCAGGAAGGACGACTTTACCAGAGAATACTTCTCTCCAAAGACGATGTTGTTTACCTATATTGCTCGACAAATCAAGGAGTTCAGCAATAATGAACGGAAGAAGAACGAGTTGCCGGAAATCTATTTCAAATTAGCGTCCAGCAACCCCCGCAATGAAATAAATCGGGCAAATGAATTTGAAAGTCTGTTGCTGAAACGGATGAATGCCGGTGAACTGTCAAAATTCAAAGAGGTTTCGGAGGACAATAACGGTGACAAGTTTCTCTATTTCGCGATGGCGAATGACCCCAATGCCAAAAGCTGCCTCCTCTGTCATGGAGATCCTGCTGATGCTCCCAAGGAAATGGTTGATCTTTATCCACAAGCAGCCGGTTACCATGAAGAGGAGGGGAATATCCGCTCCCTGATCTCGATCCGGGTACCCTTAAAGACGCATCTTCGGGCAGGAGAAAAAATATCAAATACCCTGACAATGGTGACTTTCATTATCTTGTCCCTGATTCTTTCTCTGATCTGGTTCTTTATCAAGTATGCCGACACTCAACATCAAATCATCCTCGACAAGAATCAGCAACTGGAGCGAACATCGATCACCGACTACCTGACAAACATTTATAATCGTATGGGTTTCATGCAGGCTGCCGAGCAGCCATTCTCCGGTGCCAAACGCTATGACAAATCGTTCAGTTTGATCATGCTGGATCTGGATCACTTCAAACAGGTCAATGACACGCATGGTCATGAAACTGGTGATAGAGTGCTTCAAGAGTTGGCCTTGCTGATCAAGAGCCGTTTACGCACATCCGACATTTTTGGTCGGGTGGGAGGCGAGGAGTTTCTGATTGCCGTGGTCGAGCAGAGTGAAGAAGGAGCCGCAACTGTGGCCAATGTTCTCAGAACTGCTGTTGCCGATTTTCATTTTGTGAAAGATCTGTCTTTGACCGCAAGTTTTGGCGTGGCTGAATTGACAGACGAAGTCAGCCTGTCGGCCCTGATATCCCATGCCGATCAGGCCTTATATCATGCCAAGAACGCAGGCAGGAACCGGTTCTGTCTCTATTCAGCAGAAGTATAGCTCTCGAAATACCCCCGTGTATTTTATGAGTCGTCGGCTTTCTCAAAACAAGGGGTGGTGTACGGATATAAGTTGACATAGCTTGAGAACTCACTGTTTTAGTGATTGTTTGCGACCTGCTGCGCAGGTTTACTAACGCGTTGACATGGCGAGCATTGCGAGTTGATTCCTGGTTCATGTCAATTATATCCGTACACCACCTTCATTTTGCATGCGGCTCATATGGGGGAACGGATTCTTCAGTAGATGTCTCCGCGGGGAGCTTCTGTTGCCCTTCTTTTTCACACTCGATATTTAACGAGCATTCTCCTACCTCACTGAAAACCGGAATTCCGTCCTGAGAACTCTGTCCCTGACGGCTCAGATAAAGGAGCGGGTCAGCCTGGTAACATGCCTGTTGAATATAGTGGACAATCTGTGTTTCGCCTTTGATGAGAGAAAATCCTGATTGATTTTTTTCAAGCAAAACCGGAATTGAGTCGATGCCCAGCAATTTGAGCAATAGCTTGTTTAATTCCGGGTCATATGAAGCTGTATGCTCCATTCCCTTGAGATCAAAACTATCCAGCTTTTCAACAGGATTAAAGTGGAAATTGCAACTGCTGCAGCCCTCTAACGCCTGGATAACATTTTTGCAGTGGGGGCAATCTGCTGAAAAGAAGAGGTACAGTTCTTTTTGCGGATTTAAGCAGGTTCGAGTTCCATAGGTGCCGCTATTGATGGTTTGCTGTTTGGATAACAGGGCCGTCGGGCCGTAACTCAACATGGAAGAGATGATTATGATGCCAAAAAAAATGCTGATTCCCGCAACACATTGTTTCCATCCAGCCAGCGCGTTTAACAGCAGAACGATTGAAAACAAGAGAAGGCAATACGCACAAAATGCGGCGGCAATATAAAGCTGATAGGTTACCAGTACACTTTCGACAGCTACTCCTGTGAGTAGGAAGAGCCGGGAGAGCTCAATGAAAAGATTGCCCTTATGACGGGCCAGAAAAAAAAGCCAGCAGACAGTCTGGAAATAAAAAAAACCGACAAGATTAAAATAAATGGGAGGAATGGTTATCAGATTTTCAACAATCTTGCAGCCCTGATTAAGACATGCCGCTTCCCCGCGGAAGAGGATGATCAGAATCTGGATACCAATCAAGACACTGGCGGCAAAGGAAATCGCAGAAATCAATGTGGATTTTTTATCAATCATCGTGTCACTCACAGGTTCAGGTTTCAAACACACTCCTTATGAACGAAGTCTTTTCAGGGCGTTACCGGCTTCTGGGGCCACCAGAAGTACGGCTGCCAGCCTTCATTGCTGATCAGGGTCATCTTTCCGATATCTGAGGGGAGGTGCCAATCAGGGAACACTATACCAAAAACAGGAAACACAGGAAACAGGTTCCCAGTAGAGAATGCATAAAAGACCACCGTAAGGGCCAGAGTGAGTTCATTGCTTGATGTATAAGCCTTTTGTCTCAACTCTGTCTGCTAAGGGGAAGTTGATTTTCATATACATTTAGGGGCCGTTAAGAAATAACCCATACTTTTTTCCATTTCTTTACGGCCCCTTATGCCGTTCTTGGAGCTAAAAAGGTATGAGTTATTTTTGAACGAAGGCGTACGAAAGAATCTCTTTTTTTGACAATAATTGTGGAAAAATAGTGCACTTGTTGAACTTGCCCCTCCTTTCCTAAAAAGACTGTCAAATCAGACATCACCCGTTCATCAGTCATACCCACCCGTTCCACCAGAATGGCATTTTCGATCAGATGCAAGTCGTGCAACAGGGGAATCAGTGTATCCATAACCTTATGCACCTTCATCAAGACAATTGTATCAAACGATTCCAATACCTGCCGAAGCCGTTTGTCGCTGAATGTGGCCGGAATCACGGCCAGCATGTCATCGCCAAGGCAGAGAGGAGCACTGGTGTTGGCCGAGCAGGAACTCATGGCTGAAATACCAGGAACAAAGCGCACGCCTGCCTGCGGATAGATTTCGGTGATGGTCATATACAGGTAGTAACCGGTGGAGTAGATAGCCGGATCGCCCAGTGTTGGAAAGGCCACGGATTTACCTTGTCTGAGCTTAGCAACGATTTTCTGCACAGCCTCCTGCCAGGCTTGCAAAACCTCTGCTTCCGGTTCTTGATCACGATGAATTTTCTGCATGGGGAAATGGAGCTCAACAATTTCCTTTTCTTGCATTTCCTTAGCAGATAAGGCCTGGCGGACGATGGCCAGGGCTGTGGAGTGGCCTTTCAAGGAGGCTGTGGGGGTGGCAATGACTGGACATTGGCGTAAAAGTGTAAGGGCCTTCACAGTGAGAAGATCAGGATCTCCAGGGCCGACGCCGATAATATAAAGTGTTGCTGACATAACAGAATAGAGTGGTAGAATTTTGGTAAAAAACAGTTTCGTTCCTATTTTTTTTGATACAACAGATCCCGAACCTTCCTGACTCCCTCCAGCAGTCGCATGGTGGGACGAGAAACCAGCTCTTCATCAACAAGATAGATTCGCCCCTCCCTGACCGCCTTTATCGCCTGGAACCCTGGTTCCATCGTTATCATCTCCTTGCTCACTTGGTTCATCTGCCCCTGCTGGGCAAGATATACATCAATCTCGGCCGCCTTGGCCAGAATGCGCTCTTTGCCATACTCTGCGATATTGGTGGAGTTTCTCGCTGCTGCATCGGCGGCGGCATTGATTCCACCCGCACTTGCAAGGACAAAGACGGCAATGGAGGAGGGGGCAAAGGTTTTCATCTTGTCATGGATGGATTCAAAATAGACCCGGGGCCATTTTTCGGCTGGAATCGTGTCTCGAAGCTGATGGAGGGTTGCAAGTTCCGCCTTGAATTTTTGAATCATGGCCGTTGCCGCTTCCTCTCTACCGGTCAATGTTCCTAAGGTCTGCCAATATTCATATATTTCATCAATGCTGGCTGCTTGCAGGGAAACAACGGCAATGCCTGTTTTTTGCAATTGGCTGATCAGGTGCGGATGGGCATGGCTGATCATCGGGCGAATGAGGATGAGATCAGGTGCGGCGGCAATGAATTTCTCGGGGGTATCCTGGGCGGAAAACCGTTCTTTTCCGGCTACGGCGGGGTCATCATCACCATTGGCAATCCCGATGAGTTCCGCTTGCAGGCCCAGGGACAGCAGATTTTCAGTATGGGCTGGATAGAGAGAAATAATGCGTTTACCGGATGTGCCTGTTGGCAGAAGGACACCGTCCTGATCGGTCAGGGCAGCGCTCAGTCCTGAGGAAGAGTGGCCTAAGAGCAAAAGGAAAATAAAGGATACAAAAAAACGATTCGTATTCATCAAGGTCTCATAAACAACTTATAACGAGTAATGAATCCGCAGAGAATGTCCATGGCTTCCTCCCTGCACCTGGGCCTGCACCGAAAAAACATCTGCGAGGAGTTGTGGGGTCAGGGTCTCAACCACCGTCCCCACCCGATAGACTCGACCTTCTTTCAGGACAATGATCTGATCGCAAAAGGCGGCGGCCAGATTCAGATCGTGGATGGCAGCAATGACCGTTCGTCCCTGGCTGGAGACTAAGTTGCGAACAACTCGCATAATTTCAATGGTATGATGAATGTCAAGGCTGGCAGTGGCCTCATCAAGGACCAACACCTCGGTATCCTGGGCCAGGGCACGGGCTACCACCACCCGTTGTTTTTCGCCGCCGGAGAGATCACTGAGCAGGCGGTGAGAGAGATGGTCAATCTGCATGGCCCGCATGGCCGCTTCCAGCAGGTCATAATCATGGCTCGTCGGACTTTGGAATCTGGGGATATGGGGGTAACGACCCATGAGCACGAGTTCGGCTACGGTGAAATCAAAGCCGGTGGCGAATTGTTGCGGCACCAGGGCAATTCTGGTGGCTAACTCCTTTTTGCTCACATCGTTTATGGCCCTCCCTTGAAAGAGAAGCTGGCCTCGTTGTAAAAAACGAGTGGCAGTCAACAGGTCAAGCAGGGTGGACTTGCCACTGCCATTGGGGCCAATCAGTCCATACATCTGGCCCGGAGTGATGTGGAGATCAATATGGTGCAGGACATTGCCGCCACTGCCTGCATGGTAAGCAAAGCAGCCGCAGCTCATGGCAAAGAGCTGCGGCGAGTGTGGCGACAACCTCGGGGGGGGTGGAGATGCGCTCATACCCGTTGTCCTAATTGCCTACGACGAAAAATAAGGCAGAAAAACGGGCCGCCAATCAATGAGGTGAGCACCCCGATGGGGAGCTCTGTGGGGAGCCAGGCCCGGGTGATGGTATCTGCGGTCAGCAGGAGAATTCCTCCTCCAAAAAAACAGGCCGGAATCAGTAAACGATTATCCGGCCCCAGCAACAGGCGGAGAAGATGGGGGATGATCAGGCCCACAAAACCAATGATTCCAGAGACCGAAACACAAATCGCCGTCAACAGTGAGGCTGAGAAGAGCAGGGTCTTCTTGACCTGGCGGCTGTTAACGCCCAGGGAATCGGCCATGCGTCCACCCAGGGCCAGAACATTGAGATCGCGGGCAAAATAGAGCATCACTAGCAGGCAGGGCAGGGTAAAAGCGGCCAGCAGGAGGACATCCGACCAGGTTCTTCCCACAAAACTCCCCATCAGCCAGAAAATAATGACCCCCACCTGCTCATCAGCCAGATACTTGATAAAGCCGATTCCCGCTGAGAGAATGGCCGCCACAATAACCCCTGAGAGAATCAAGGTATTGGAGGACAACCTGCCATCGGGAGCGGCCAGAAAAAAGACGGCGGCCAGGGTGGTCATGGCCCCTATAAAGGCAAAGAGTGGCACGGAAAAAAAGGCGGGAATAGTGATTCCGAAGATGCCCAGCACCAGTGCCAGTGAGGCTCCAAAGGCCGCACCGGATGAGACACCCAGGGTGTAAGGATCGGCAAGGGGATTAAGGAGGATGGACTGAAACACCGCTCCAGCCATTGCCAAACCTCCGCCAACAAGGGCCGCTGCCAGGATGCGTGGCAGTCGAACCTCCATGACCACAAAGGGAAAGGATGGATTCATGGCTGGATTCAGCGGGGTGCCGCTGATTCTTGCCCATACTACCTCAATAACTTCCCAAGGGGTGATGGTGAGAAATCCCATGCCCGTGGCCATGATAACCGCCGTCAAAAGAAACAGGCCTAGGAACATCAGGGCGCTATGGCCGCCTTTGCGAGGGCTGTGTTTCAGGCTATGCGTGTTTTCAACGACCATCACTCTAATTGGACCCCATGGTCGTGTGCCAGCTCATCCAGATGATGAACAAAGACATCGGCAAAGCTGTCCATTTCGCCCAGGCCCTGCATGACGATGGACACTTCAAATCCCTCTTTGGTTAAGAGCGATTTCCAGGAATCGGCCTCGGGCCCTGCCATATCATTCTGGGCATGGTCGCCAGCCACAGTCAGGAAGGGCTTTAACAGCACCTTCTGCACCTTGTCTTTTCTGAGCTGCTCCATGACAAGTTCAAGGCTGGGAAATCCTTCGACGGTGCCGATGTGGGTCTTTACCTCTGGATATATGTGGTTCATGGTGTCGGCAAACTGGAGATACGAGCCGCCCGATGGGAAATAATCATTGCCGTGTCCCATATAGACCAAAGTACTGCCAATCGTGGTTGCCTGAGTGGTATCAGCTCGTAAGGCCTTGGCCACCAGTTCAATATCCTGAGGATAGGGATGACTGTCTCCCATGGCGCCTAAAGCCGGACGACCGACCACCAGTTTTTTGAAGGGCTGATTCTTCTCTTTGATGGTACGGATGCTGCTCAGTCCTTGCACACAGGCCACCAGGTCAAGATATTCCTCCCCCAGTGCAACATGGGTAGGTTGAACCAGAATGGTGGTAAAACCTTCATCCTGGAGCGTGGCAATGGTGGCCAGGGGCCCTTGGACGCTGAGAATATCTTGAGGAACTGCAGGATGTGTCTTGCTGTAATCCGGATCACGCTGGCGTTTATGCCAGATGCCACGGATCATGTTGGAGGTGAAGGCAATGCGGATCTCGGTATGGGGATAGCGTTGCGCAATCCGGTCTCTGATATTGAGGATGCCAGGCAAGGCTTCGGGAACGGTGGTACCGAAGGCGGCAATTACCACAGCCTGCGTTGTTTTTTTGTTGTGCTCCTGCCCCCAGAGAGATGCCGGGAGCAGAAAAAGGCAGAGGAGTGCCAGGATTGAGAGCCTGCTTACCTGCCGCGTCCTTTTTTTCACATCATTTTTTATTCCTTTTCCCATGTCGTTTCCCCTTCCATACTTTGGTCCGGGAAAATAAAGAAACCCGGACCAATGATACACATCGATCCGGGATCTCCCTTCATATCCAAAATCATAGGAATGCACTCTGTCCACGAGGCCATTCCACTCTTATTCAGGCAGGTCTTCTGACTTCCGGATCGTTCGCATCCGCACCTTCCCATCTTGGTTTGAGACAGTGGCTTTTTGCGGAATTTGTCCCCGGTTACAGCGGCGGGCCCGTCTTCGATTTGCACGAAGTTCCCTTTTCAACCCGAAAAGATGCGCTTGATAAAAAATACGAACACATCCTTTGGGTACCTGAATTTTTACCACTCATTACTCGTAAACGCTTTTCTTGTCAAGATAATGGGCTGCCCTCTGCTTGACTCAAGTTAAAAGTTGAATACAGAAAACAGATTGTGGTAATATGCCAAAAAAGATTCTCAACTGTTCATGGTAAATGAAAAAGAGGCAGATACTGTTCTGTGGCACTATGTTCTTCGACTCGTGGCGCTTCTATTCTTCTCTCATTTTTAAGAGGTTTGTATGAAACACTTTCTTTATTATGCAAGTTTGCTCGTCGTGGCTTTTTTTCTTTCCAGCTGTGGTTACAATTCTTTGCAGACCAAGGAGGAGACAGTTTTTAAAGCCTGGAGTGATATTGAATCTACCCTCCAGCGCCGTGCTGATCTGATTCCCAATCTGGTGGCTACGGTCAAGGGTTATGCCCAGCACGAACAAGAAACCCTGCAGAAGGTGATTGAGGCCAGGGCCAAGGCAAGCTCCATCCAGATGTCTCCGGCTGATCTCAGTAATCCGGCCGCTATGCAGCATCTTCAGGAGAGTCAGAGCGAATTGTCCTCGGCCCTGTCCCGTTTGATGGTGGTAGTGGAAAAATATCCTGACCTGAAAGCCAATCAGGGTTTTCTTGATCTGCAAAACCAACTTGAAGGAACGGAAAATCGCATCAATGTGGCCCGTCAGCGATATAATGAGACCGTGGAGGCGTTTAACGGCTCCATCCGTAAATTTCCTGAAAGTCTGACCAACAAATTCCTCCTTCATTTAGACAAAAAAGAGTATTTCAAGGCTGAAGAAGGGGCTAAAGTTGTGCCTAAAGTTTCGTTTTAATGAGTCTCTCATTTTTTCTCAATTCTGCATTCCCATGTCGAAACTTTTAATGAGCACAAGGGGAGTCTGCCAGTTGCTGGTTGTGGCTTCGTTGTTGTTTTTTGCCGCTCCCTTGCTGGCTTTAGAAGTCCCGCCCCTGAAAGGAAGGGTCAATGATGTTGCTGAAGTCTTGGCTCCGGCCACGGTCCAGCAATTGGAAGGGGTCTTGCGTGCCTTTGAGGTGGCCGAATCTACGCAAATTGTTGTCTTGATTATTCCTTCTTTAGCGGGCGATTCGCTGGAGGATTTTTCCCTGCGGGTGGTAGAGGCATGGAAGATTGGACAGGCCAGACTTGATAACGGTGTTCTGTTGCTGATCGTCAAGAATGATCGTAAGTTGCGTATCGAAGTTGGCTATGGCCTGGAGGGGAAACTCACTGATCTTGTGGCTGGTCGGATCATCCGTGATGTCATTACCCCTCGGTTCAAAGATGGCAATTTTGATCAGGGGGTGATCGACGGATTGTCGGCGATGATGGCGGCGGTGAAAGGAGAGTTTCAGCCCTCAGACAGTATTGCCTCCAGCCCGAAAAAAGGAAAAGGAAAAGGTCTGGATTTCGGGGCAATTTTTCTCTTTGTCCTGATAGCTTTTACCGTCGTTGGACGGCTTTTGTCGCGCAGGCCTTTCCTGGCTGGCGGTATCGGGGCAATTTTGGCCCCTGCCTTCTGGTTTCTGCTCTTGGGAATGGGTGGTGGGATTGGTTTTTTGCTTCTGCTTGTCATAGCCGGATTCATTTTTGGTTTGGTTGCCGCCAGCAGGGCCACAACCGGTGGTGGCGGGCATGGCGGTGGTTTTATAGGCTCCGGGGGCTTCAGCGGTGGTGGTGGCAGTTTTGGTGGCGGTGGCGCCTCGGGGAGCTGGTAATTTCAACTCGCATTCGAGCTGGCACTTTCGTTGGTTGCGCTGCATGGCTCCTCAGAGTGCTTCTTGTGCTTTGTCGCCATTTGCTTGTCTTTTCGGTTAGTTGTGGACAGGCCCTTAGCTTGAAAGCAAATTGGAATAAGAGACTCGGAAAATACTGATGTACCCGAATCGGGGCTGGAAGATGGTATATCAGTATTTTCTGAGTCCCTAAGAACAAAGGGGGGAGGGAGTAGATGCGGAAAACACTGGTGCAACGGTTTCTGAGTGTGGCAGAACAGGAAAAAATCACGACCACAGTTCAACAGATGGAGAAACAGACCTCGGGCGAGATCGTTTCCATGGTGGTCTCGCAGAGTCACTCCTACCCCGTGCCTATGATATATGGAGCCAGTATCCTGGCACTTTTCGTTTCCTTGCTGCTCATGCCGGTGCTGGGTAGAATATTGTGGCTCGGAACTCAGAATGTATGGGTTTTCATCGTCCTTTTTGCCGTTTTCTATAGCCTTTTCTATGGGCTGATTGACAGGATGAGCTGGCTTAAACGATTGTTTGTGACTAAAAGGCAGGTTGAAATCGAAGTACAGAAGGCGGCAATAACTCATTTTTTTACGGAACGACTCTATCGCACCAAGGATGCTAATGGCATTCTCCTCTTCATCTCCATTTTTGAACGCCAGGCCTGGGTGTTGGCTGACAGCGGAATCAACGCCTGTATTGATCAACGGCAGTGGCAGGCTGTCATCGATCATGTCACCGAGGGAATCAAACGGGAGCAGCCTGGCGAGGCTATCTGTGAGGCCATTGTCACGATTGGCGACCTATTGAAAACGCATTTTCCCATTCAGGGAAATGATAACAACGAGCTACACGATAATATCATTCTTTCAACTTAAGATTTCTCTGAACAGAGGGGCTTTCTCCCCCTGATCCTCTATTTATTTACAACTCTCAACAGTTGGTAATCTGAAGTTTCCCGTTTTTTTATCTCACTTTCATCAATTCGGTGGAATTGGCATGAATTAGCCACGATCTAC
>DYDK01000237.1 GCA_020717935.1 Desulfocapsa sp. | reverse complement strand
ACCGGACAAGATAATTGTCGCGAACCGGCCAAAGTAATTGACATTTGATAAGGATTTTGCGATCGAGACATAGCCAAAGATAGCCCAAATCAGGGATGCAAGATGGTATATCAGTATGTTCCGAGTCCCTGAAATCATCTTCTGTCACCGCGCAAGGGAGTTTCTCGAAGAGATAGCGTAGAAAGGCATACGATTCAAGTGTATTGGCATCGGATAGTCTCGATGAGGCTGTACAGGCGCGCAGGCACTGGCTTCAGCGACTGTCTTGGGCCAGCAAAAAGCCTGTTCTTTCTCCCGATAACAAAAGGCCTGAGAGCATTCTCAGCTACATTATTGTCAGGGGGCACTATAGCGTATTAGTGTCTTCGCTTACCTGTACGACGGCTTACCTACGGGCTGTTTGCGGCCGCACATTCCACTGCATCTTGGTCAACTCGGTCTGTGCCAGACGAGTCGCCGTGCCCCGCAGTAAAAAGGTTCGCTCCTTCGCCTGTAATTCTGAACGACTGGCAAATCGCTGTATTTGTTGCGTCCAGGCCAGATAATCAACAGGAGCAGCCACCACCAGCCCGCCGGCCTTGGTACGAGCCGCGAAAGGCACCTTTTGTTCTAATGCCAGCAACGGGCTCACTGTTTCATGATACTGGGCCAGCATTTCCATGGCATCCACCACAAAACGGGCCTGGTCAAAGGATACTACAGTCACTGCCAGAGGCATAACTGCGGCACGGTTCCCTGTCTGCGGCAACCGTTGCAGGGCTCTGACCAACTTGGTCTGCAAGGTCAGAGTAAAATAGGGTTGCCTGAGAAGAAGATCCACCATGTCTTGAGAAACCCCCATGGATTTAAGAGCTGTTTCATTCTGAACCTTTAAGGTCCCGGGCGGAGTATCCCAAACCCAATCGGAGAGAATAGTGGTAATCGAAAGAACCATGGATGCCGGAACAGCGGCCTTAATGGCCGTGACCCCCAAGCCACCAGCAAAGGCGGCCTTGGCAAGCTCATCCAACTTTCTCGTTAACACCGGATTAGTGCTGTAGGGATCAACTTTTACCTCCCTGGCAATTCGGCGGCGTTGATCATCATAACCAAGGGCGTTGGCCGTCACCTGACCGGTCATCCGCATTGATGCCTCGGCCACAGTTATTGTTGAGTCCTTTGGGGATCCTGGCTCCGGCTTACCAGGAAGCGATGCTCCTATTCCTTCAGGGGGCGGGCCTATCTGTTTTTCCTGTTCCTGAATATCTCCCAATTGCTGTGCTCCCGTTTTCGCCCCCCGGGAAACACGATCAAAAAAACCACCAATTCCCTCCGGGATGCCCTTAATTGTTGCCACCGGTTCAGTGGCCAGTTTGGTGAGCTGTTGACCCATTTCCTGAGCCGATGCCCGCAATCCGGCGACAAAGGCCTCACTGGTGGAGACCTTTTCCAACTGCCCCAGAGCACCAATTTCCACCAGTCGCTGTTCAAGCACCTCAGGACTCCTGGCTACAAAGGTGCCAAAATCCGAACGAATGGTAAACGACATCAAAAAGCCATCCGTAGGCACATTCTCATCAATAGTATAACGGGCACCCCGCTGTGGTATCTGCGCCGACAAAAGTTGACTGGCTTTCAGCACCGGTGGTTTCTCAAAGGCAGCGCCGCCAGCACTCCTGGCCGTACTGCTCATGCCCATCAATGAAATGGCGGCCAAAAACGCTCCCATAACGATTTTCCCTGTTCTTTTTTTGTGTTATCATACAGACCCTGTTTCACTTTTCCACCCCTCACATAGCAATTTTATATGAATACTTTTCATTGGACACAACACTCTGTTCAAGAAATCTGTTTTTCCCCAGGTTCTGTTGAACGCAGCAACAGCAACACTTTCATAATTGCCGTCATCACCGTGCGGAGACAGGCTCCCCGGTCTTCGCACTTCGCAGCTCATCAAAACGAGCTCTAAAAAGCAACGCCCATTCATCAAAGGCCTGCTTGGCATAATTCCAGGCAGTGAAGGAATCCGTATAACTGTCCACATATTTTTTGGCCGCATTCATCGTTCCTTTACTCGTATCAACATCATACTTTTTGCCGATTTTCGTGCCGGTGAACTCGGCAACTATCTGTTTTGACTAACCATCAAGAAACTGAATTTCGACGCTGCTCTCCCCCAGATAAGGTGTGGAACCAGCCGGTCTTCCACTGGCAGGCCCCGAGGCCGCTTCAGCGACAAAGGCATAGGGAGTCAAGGTGCCAGCGATACTGAGGGCATATTCGGTCGGTACCAGATCAACGATAGCGATACGCAACACCAGAACATTGGGGCCAATCGTGTCAACAATCTGGGCCGCTGGTTTGATCTCCCTGACCAATGCCTCATAAAAATAATCCACCAACATCTTCAAATCCAGACCTCGTCAATCATGGATAAGCAATAGCCTTGGAACCCTCTGTTTCATTGAA
>DYDK01000236.1 GCA_020717935.1 Desulfocapsa sp. | reverse complement strand
ATGAGGCCCGGGCGTTGATCCGGGAGCTGTTTATTTCGTCAGCCGAACTTATCCCTGATGAAAACGCCAGAACACTCTCCGTCAAAATTCATCGTATGGCGAGTCCCACGCATGACCGGGCAATTGCAGCGCTGCTGGAGGAACTCAATCAATTAAACTTCTGCCACCCTGAAACAGGGTGTCGATTTATTTACACACTGGTTTGACATCATAAAAAGTGCCAACGCCAAGTGCGCCCGGATCAGGAAATCTGAACTTATTAAACATCAGCCTTCTTTTCCTTCATGCCGGATTTTCGGCACATTTTAGGGTATAATCCTGGCCGGAGAGAGTGATCCCGGTTTGTTTTTTTCATGAGACACTATGAATCGATTGATTCCTGGGCTTTTCTTGGCTGCCTGCTGGTTACTTTTGTTGCTTTATGGTTCTTTTTCGGTGTTTGCTGGCGTCTTGTTTCTGATTATTGGGATTGCTGCTCTGGAATATAAAAAAATGGCTTTTGCAGGTCAGGAAGGCATTTTTCGGGTCTTCTTTCTCTTTCTGGCTCTTCTTCCCGTGCTATTTTGTGTTGTTCTTCCATCTTTTGGAAGTTCTGGTGGGCTCTTCTTCTCTTTCCTTTTGCTGACCGGATATCTTCTTTTTCATTATAACGATCTTCATGAACCGTTCTCTTTTTTTGAACGAGCATTTTGGGGGGTGGCTTACATCGGTTTCTTAGGTTCGCATGTGCTTCTTCTCTATCAGTTACCAATGGGGAATCATTGGATTATGGTGCTGACGGCCATCACTGCGGGTTCAGATTCCGGTGCCTATTACTTTGGTAGAGCAATGGGGAAACGAAAGCTCTGTCCTTTCATCAGTCCAAATAAAACTGTTGAGGGGGCAGTGGGAGGCTTGGTTACCGGTGTGATTGTGGCTTCGCTGATGGCCTTGATGTTACGGATGCCTGTAGATTTCTTTTTTGTGATAACGGCTATTGTCCTGACGGGTGTTGGTGTTGTTGGAGATCTCACCGAGTCCATTGTGAAGCGGGCGACCGGAACCAAGGATTCTGGTACTCTTCTCGGTGGTCATGGTGGTGTCCTTGATCGTGCCGACTCCCTTCTCTTTGCTGCACCGCTGCTCTATTACATCTTGGTCTGGTATCAAGGTCTGTGTGTGGTGCCCTTGCCATGAAAGTGCTCTCGATCCTGGGTTCGACGGGTTCCATTGGTCAGAGTGTCCTGGATGTGGTCAGGCAGTTTCCCGGAAGGTTTGATATTGCCGGTTTAGCTGCTGGTTGCAATGTTGAACTTCTCAGTCGGCAGGTGTTAGAGTTTGCTCCAGAGCTGGTTTCGGTGGTTGATCAAGAGCGAGCGGAACAGCTCAAGGCCATGTTGCCAGAGCATTATCGCTCTCGTATTGTTTGGGGGGCGTCAGGAGCGGCACAGGTAGCCACTCTGGAATCGGTGGCCATGACCATTTCGGCCATTGTTGGTGCTGCCGGATTGTTGCCGACATTGGCGGCTATCGAGGCGGGCAAGGATATAGGGCTGGCCAACAAGGAAACTCTGGTCATGGCTGGCAAATTGGTGATGGCTGCTGTCCAGCGAAATGGTGTTCATCTTCTACCGGTAGACTCTGAACATAGTGCCATTTTTCAGGCCTTGGCGGCGGGTCGTCGTGAGGATGTGGCCAAAATTATCTTGACGGCTTCTGGCGGCCCGTTTCTAACCACCAATGTTAAAGACCTCTCTACAGTGACTTCGCAGCAGGCCCTTGCCCATCCCAACTGGAGTATGGGGAAGAAAATTTCCATTGATTCGGCTACCCTTATGAATAAAGGGCTTGAGGTCATCGAAGCTCGTTGGCTCTTTGATATAGCCGCTTCGGCCATCGAGGTGGTGGTGCATCCTCAATCCATTGTCCACTCGCTGGTGGAGTTTCGGGATGGATCAGTACTGGCCCAATTGGGAATCCCTGATATGCACATTCCCATTGCCTACGCCCTTTCTTATCCCGAGCGACTGCCTCTGACCCTTAGGCCTCTGCATCTTTCTCTCTGCGGAAACCTCCAGTTCTTTGATCCTGACTTCGTCCGCTTCCCTGCCCTGTCCCTGGCTTTTCACGCCTTACGACAAGGTGGGGTGATGCCGACGGTGCTCAATGCGGCCAATGAGGTGGCGGTAGAGGCCTTTCTTGCTGGTCGTTTGAGTTTTTCTGGTATTGTGCAGACTGTGGCCACGGTGCTGGAAAAGGTTCAGGACGGCAGTGAGGATTCGCTTGAAGATATTTTGGCTGCTGATGCCGCTGCACGAGTCGAAGCAGAACATCTTCTCTTCTGATTCAGAGACGAAAATATCCCCTTGTAACTCTTTTGTATTCCGCAATCGTGTTTATTTTATTTGTGCAGTACGGAAAGGCCAACCGCTGGCGGCTTACTTCGGGCCTGTCCACAAATAACTTGAACAGATTGCATCTCATCTTCAGGCTATCTTTGG
>DYDK01000235.1 GCA_020717935.1 Desulfocapsa sp. | reverse complement strand
AATGAAACAGAGGGTTCCAAGGCTATTGCTTATCCATGATTGACGAGGTCTGATCGTGATTATTTTCTAAAAGGCATTCCCAAATTTTTCAACAGAGAAAGGGCCTCTTTATTTGTATGAGCAGATGTAACAATGGTTATATTAAAACCTTTAATTTTATCAATTTTATCATAATCGATCTCTGGAAATATAATATGTTCTTTCACTCCCATAGAATAATTACCTCGTCCATCAAACCATTTAGGAGACACCCCACGAAAATCACGAACTCGTGGCAAAGCGACATTAACGAGTTTACTAAAAAAATTATACATCGGTTCATCACGCAATGTCACGCAACACCCAATAGCCACACCCTCCCTAAGCTTAAAACCAGCAATGGATTTTTTCGCCCGAGTAATAACAGCCCGTTGTCCAGCAATCTTAGTGAGCTCTTCAACAGCACCTTCAATAATCTTGGGATTTTGCACGGCTTCACCAAGCCCCATATTAAGAACGATCTTCTTAATTTTAGGAACTTGCATGATATTTGTATAAGAAAACTCTTTATTGAGAGCAGGAACACAATTTTCTTTGTAAAAATCTTTCAACGCACCCATTTATAACCCCTTCTCATTCCTATCCGACTCTTTAGATACTATGATTTTTTCTCGATGGATTCGCCACAACTTTTACAAAAACGAACTTTTGTGCCATCTTCGAGGATTCGTTTACCTATACGACCAGTTTTTGTGCATTCAGGACAGATCAACTGCAAATTAGATATATGAATCGGTGCTTCCTTTTCAATGATTTGCCCTTGCTGATTCATTTCTGACGCCTTTTTATGCCGCTTCACCATGTTTATTCGTTCAACAAGGGCCTTATCTTTATTCAGCACAATACGCAATACCTTCCCAACTCGCCCCTTATCCTTCCCTGTTATCACCTCAACCTGATCATTTTTCTTCAGGTAAGTTTTACTATCTGCCATTTTCAATACCTTCTCAGCTTATTAACTACAATAAATTCAAAGTTATAAATAAAAAATACAAAGCCTAAAGAACTTCTGGGGCTAAAGAAATAATCTTCATAAAACCTTGATTTCGCAACTCCCTCGCTACAGGTCCAAAAATACGAGTCCCCAAGGGTTCTCCGCTACCTGAAAGGATTACTGCGGCATTATCGTCAAATTTGACCCAAGTATCATCCATTCGTTTTAATTCTTTTGCTGTTCGGACAATGACGGCCTTCATAACATCCCCTTTCTTGACCTTCGCATGAGGAATAGCCTCTTTTACAGCAACAATAATAACATCACCGATAGTGGCATATCGTTTCCTTGATCCACCAAGTACTCGCATGCATAATACTTTTCTGGCTCCGGAATTATCAGCAACATTCAGTACTGTTTCAGTTTGTATCATAATTTCACCTGATTTGGCATCAGTTGGCTTTTACAGTAAAAAATACTGAAAAAAGAAATATTAAACAGATCGCTCTAATATTGACCGTAATCGCCATCGTTTCCTTTTACTTAACGGACGACACTCTTCAATCAGAACAAGATCACCAATTTTACACAAGTTCTCAGGATCATCGGCAATATATTTAACGGTTTTCTTAACAAATTTACCGTACAATGGATGCTGAATTTTTCTTTCCACCTGAACAACAATGCTTTTTTCCATCCTGTCACTTACAACAGAACCTGTTTTTGTCTTTTTTAATTTATTTATTTCACTCATAATTCGTTCAATTCGAGTTATAGGAAGAAAGTTTGTATGTGCTTAATATACATTAAATTTTATTGAACACTCATCTGGGAACGATGGGTCAATATCCTTGCAATATCTTTACGAAGTGTTGCAACCCTTGCTGTGTTTTCTAGGGGCCTAATACGATGTTGAAATGAAAGTTTAGCAATCTCTTCTCTCAAACCAAGTTCTTTTTTAAGCAAATCTTCAAAAGACATATTTCGGACATCTGACATTTTCATATCATATCCCTCCGCGAGACTACTTTCGTTGCAAAAGGAAGTTTATTGCCAGCCAATGTTAAAGCCCGAATAGCAAGTTCTTCATCAACTCCGGCAAGCTCAAAAATCATTTTTCCAGGATGAATCTGAGCTACCCAATACTCTGGACTCCCCTTCCCCTTACCCATTCGAGTTTCAGCTGGTTTCTTGGTGATAGGTTTATCTGGAAACACTCGTATCCACACCTTTCCACCTCTTTTAATTTTCCTATTAACTGCAATTCGCGCAGCTTCAATTTGTCGAGCACTCATTTTTCCACAATCAATGGCCTTAAGACCAAAATCACCAAAGGACATGGACGATCCTCGAAATGCAACACCTGTCAAACGGCCCTTAAACATCTTTCTATGCAGAACTTTCTTGGGACTTAACATCTCTTACTCCATATATAAATACAGACCTCGTAAACAACATGCCAAAAGCGTCATTTTTTTTGGACATTTGTTATTGGCTCTTCGCCGACCTCAACGACTA